>JAIROI010000043.1 GCA_031257615.1 Odoribacteraceae bacterium | reverse complement strand
TCTACGACCAGTTGGTACTCCTGTTCAAGGTCGTGACCGACAACCTCGACTACATCTACAAAAGTGGCTACACCGAAAAACTAAAGACCCAGGACAAACACCGCGACAGCATCACCCGCGGCCTCGCGGCCATCGTGAAATCCTACCTCTACGACCCCGACAGCGCCGTACGCGACGCCGCCGTCCAACTGATGATCGTCTTCGATCACTACTGGAGCCTCCCCCGACGCACCTACGACGCCGAAACGGCCGCCATCAAAGACATGCTCCGCGAGCTTTCCCTCCCGAAAAATCTCGCCCACGTCACCCTTCTGGGCCTCGCCCCTTACATCACCCGCCTCGCCACCGCCAACAGCGACTTCACCGCCCTCATGCACGAGCGCTACGACGAAGGCACCCAACGTCCCGAGATCTCCGTGAAGGAAGCCCGCGCCGCCGTCACCGAGAAGTTTATCGAAATGACCGATCGCATCGAGGCCATCATTCTCCTCAACGGCATCGACTTCACCCCCGAACTCGCCTCCTTCGTGAAGGAGTTTAACGCGGTCACCACCCGCTACAAGAACATCCTCGCGCAGGAGCAGGGTCGCCGCAAGGCCGCCGCCGCTGGCTCCGACGACGAGACCGAAGAAATCGAAGATGACAACAACGATACCCCCGTCGAGTAACAATAAATAAAACGGCCCTACTCCTTGCCGTGCTATCACAAAGGAGTTTATTCGTGTTGCGCGTATTAATTGCGCCAAGTGTTTTCTGTCGGGGGGCTGCCGCGAGGCCGCCCCCCATTTTTTATGCCCCCCTTTCCTCACGCTCTCCCCCCGCCCTTTTTAATCGGATTCTTTTCCACGCGGCAGCCTTAGGCAGCCGCGAACAAAGGGTAGGCAGCTACGCAGCCGAGAATATATGGACATCGTTTTATACAGTAGCCTTAGGCTACTGCCTACAAAGGTTGGGCAGCTACGCAGCCCTTCAGCGGAATCTTTTTTACGCGGCGGCCTAAGGCTACCGCAAATAAAGGTTAGGCCGCTCCGTGGCCTTTTTATTATTGTACCTCCTAACCGGCACCCGATGGGTGCCGGCTATGAAGATTAGGCTGCTACGCAGCCCTTCAGAGGAATCTTTTTTTACGCGGCAGCCTTATGCAGCCTAGAAAGGGGTAGGCAGCTACGCAGCCAGTGATATATGGACTTCGTTCTATACAGTAGCCTTAGGCTACTGCCTACAAAGATTGGGCTGCTACGCAGCCCCGGCTTGGTAAGGGGAAGTCCGGGGCGGCAGCTACGTAGCCCTTCAGTGGATTCTTTTTTGTACAACACCCGGTGGGTGCTGTTTTACGCGGCAGCCTCAGGCTGCCTCGAAAGGGGTAGGCTGCTACGCAGCCAAGAATATATGGACATCGTTTTATACAGTAGCCTTAGGCTACTGCCTACAAAGGTTGGGCAGCTACGCAGCCCTTCAATGGAATCTTTTTTATGAGGCTGCCTGAGGCTGCCGCGGGGAAAGGTGAGGCAGCTACGCAGCCAATCCTAACGTGGGCACTACGCTGTACAGTAGCCTGAGGCTACTGCCTACAAAGATTGGGCTGCTACGCAGCCCCGGCTTGGTAAGGGGAAGTCCGGGGCGGCAGCTACGTAGCCCTTCAAAGGATTCTTTTTTGTACAGCACCCGGTGGGTGCTGTTTTACGCGGTAGCCTGAGGCAGCCGCATGTAAAGGTGAGGCAGCTACGCAGCCAAGAATACATGGACTTCGTTCTATACAGTAGCCTTAGGCTACTGCCTACAAAGGTTGGGCAGCTATGTAGCCGATCCTAACCGGAGACGCAGCGCGCTGCGTCTCTACACTACCACTACCATTCATGCGTTTCAGCATAAGAAAAAGGGGCTACCGGCAAGGTAGTCCCCCTTTTTTTTCGATGGACTGCTGTTAATCTCTATACTCTATACTCTATACTCTATACCTCTATACTCTATACCTCTATACTCTATACCTCTATACTCTATACTCTATACCTCTATACTCTATACCCTATACTCTACACTCTACCACGTCGCGGGTCAGAGGATCATTTGGGGCATGAATTCGAAGCTGTTGTAGATGGGGCGCAGGCGGTCGGTGTTGTAGAACTTGTTCACGTCTACCAGTTTCTTGGAGCTGGTGATGATCTCGACGGGGGCGTTGTCGTATCGTCCGTTGCGCAGGATCACCAGTCGTCCGTGGAGTCCCTTGTTGATGAGGTCCAGGGCGAGGTTGCCGTAGGCCATTGGGACGATCGAGTCCATGGCGTCGGGGTTCCCGCAGCGCACCATGTAGCCGAGTTTCTGGTTGATGGTGTTGACGACCTCGCCGCGATTGAACCGCGGGGTAAGTTCCTTGAGTTTCAGGGAGACCATGTCGCCGATGCCGCCGAGTTTCTTGTGTCCGAACATGTCGGCTTCCTCGCCCTGGAAGACCATTTCCTCGCCCGCGTAGGTGGCTCCCTCGGAGACGAGCACCACGGAGTACTTGCTGGGATTGGTGTAGCGGTCCTCGCAGAGCAGTTCGGTGAGTCGTTCGATATTGAACTGGTATTCGGGGATCACGCAGCGGTTGGCGGCCCCGGCGAGGGTGGGTAGCATGGCGGTGAAGCCGGCGTATCGCCCGAAGACCTCGAGGACGAGGATGCGTTCGTGGGAACCGGCGCAGGTGCGCAGGTCGTGGGTCATGGCGATGGTGCGGGTGATGCAGGTGCTGAAGCCGATGCAATAGTCTGTTCCCGGGACGTCATTGTCCATCGTCTTGGGGATGGCGACCACCTTGACTCCTTCCTGGCTGAGGCGGACGGCATAGCTGAGGGTGTCGTCTCCGCCGATGGGGATGAGGTAGTTGATGCCGATGAACTCCAGGTTTTGCAGCACTTCGGGCGTGAGGTCGTTGACCTCCTGGGTGTATTTTTCCTGGAGGTGTGTCGGGACGCGCGCCTTGGGGACGTGGGAGGCGCGGGTGCGGGAGGAGTGCAGGAAGGTGCCGCCGGTGCGTCCTGCCTTGTTGACGATCTCCTCGGTGAGGGTGTAATAATGCTGCGAGTTGTCGGCGCGGGGGTCGCGCACCATGTCCACCAGCCCGCCCCATCCCCTGCGGATGCCGACTACTTTGTACCCCTCTCTCAATGCCCTGATGGTGACGGCGCGGATGGCGGGGTTCAGTCCCGGGACGTCTCCGCCGCCGGTCAAGATTCCGATAATACCTTTTGTTTTTTGATGTTTCATAATGCAATGTTTATTGGTAAAAACGCGAACGAAGGTAAACAAAAAGTTTGGATAGTTCCCGCTTTCCCGCGGAAGATGTATATTTGTCGAGATTTTCTGGCGATGTTATATGAGCGTTTTTAATATGGGAAACATTCAAACCTTGGTAGAAGGCGCTGGCATACGCGAGTGCCTTTTTGTCGTATCATGCTTACTGTTCTTGGTATACGCGTACCGGGCGGTCCGTTTCCTGCCGCGCGCGGGGGGTGAGCGCGCGGTCGACGACCGGGAGGAGGACGAGGGGGTGTCGGTGATCATCACGGCCCACAACCGCGCGGGTCGCTTGCGGGAAAACCTGATCGGCTTCCTGATGCAGGACTATAATAAGGAGAAATACGAGGTGATCGTGGTCGACGATTGTTCGGAAGACGACACGACCGACATGCTGGCGCGCCTGCAGGAGGAGTACCCGTGGCTGCGACACACGCGGGTCTACCCGAACACGAAGTTCCGCTTCACGAAGAAGTTGGCCATGAACATCGGGATTCTTTCGGCGCGCCACGATGCGTTGCTGTTCTCGGAGGCCGATTGCTACCCCTCGTCCACGGCGTGGGCGCGGACGATGCGCTCTTGCTTCGACAGCGAGACGGCGGTGGTGACGGGCTTCTCGAACTTCCGGGAGGGGCGGGAGGCGTTCTCCTGGCGGCGCTACTTTCGTTTCGCTCGCTTCCTGGAGATGCTGAGGCTGACCGGCGAGGGGATGTACCTGATGGGGGACGGGTGCAACATGGGATGTCGCAAATCGCGCTACATGCGCAACAAGGGGTTCGCCGGCGACACCCAGGCCTACCTGGGGCACGACCACGGGATGACGCGGGCGCTGGCCCGCCACGGGAAGGTGCGCGCGTGCACTTGCCCGGAGAGTTTCATGCTCGTGGACGAGGAACGGGAACGCGTCGTCGACGACGTCTCCCGCTACTTCGCCGACAAGGCCCGGTGGCCGGCGCGGGCGCGGCTGCGGGCGAGCGCGTCGGGATGGGCGCGGACGGCGGTCTACCTGACGGCGCTGGCGCTGGCGCTGACGGGATGGCCGCGGGTGGCGATGGGGTTGGCGGGCGCCGCGTACGCGCTGGACGCGACCGCGACCGCGATCCTCGCCCGGCGATTCAAGCAAGGGGGTTTGCTGCCCGCGATGCTGCTGGCGCGGCTGGCGGGCTTTGCCTACCGGTGGTACTGGCAAGGCTATTCGTTTTTTAACCCAAGGAAATGGAGATAATGAATCACCTCTCGGAGAAAGCCCTGCACGATTATGCCGTTGTTAAACAAGCCATCAAAGGCGACGAACGCGCCTTCGCGGAACTGTTCGAGCGCTACCGGGAGTCCGTCTTCTTCATGATCCTCAAAATGGTTAACAACCGGACGGACGCCGAGGACTTGATGTTCGAGGCCTTCGAGAAAGCATTCTCCAGCCTGAAACACTACTCCCCCCAGTACGCCTTCAGCACCTGGCTATTCAAGATCGCCTCCAACAACGCGATCGACTTCATCCGGAAAAAGAAAAACCTGATGGTCCCCATCGACGCCCACGACCTCAGCCCGAGCGAGCGCAACGCCGCCTACAACATCCAGTCCGACGCCCCCAGCCCCGAAGAAGCGGCCATCCGGGAACAGCGCGCGCGCTTCACCCGCGAGAAAGTGGCGCAACTGAAAGGCCGCTACCGCCGTTTGATCGAGCTGCGCTACTTCGAGGAGTACTCCTACGAGGAGATCGCCGCCAACCTCAACATCCCCCTGGGCACCGTCAAGGCGCAGCTCTTCAGGGCCAGGGAGCTGCTCCTGGGAATGCTCGAGCGAGGAGAAACGCCGGGGAGAGAGGAGTACCTGTGAAAAAAATCCCAAACGCGGGGAAATGTGCCCGGCAACACCTATATTCGCGTCACCCTGCTCGCGAGAAGGGCCGGGAAAAAACCAATCATCCACCAATTAATTAAAATGATTCGTATGAAAAATGTGCTTTTAGGAATAAACGCGTTGCTGATCATCGCCGTCGCCGCGCTCTACATCATCTTCTTTACCTTCCGCGGGAACAATGCCGGGGGAAACGAACAGACCGGGGGAATAACCGCCGGGCAGGGAACCAGCGTGGCCTATTTTAACATCGACTCCCTGCTCTCGAACTACGCGCAGTCCAGGGAATTGAACGAGGCCTTCCTGAAAAAAAGAGAGGCCGAGCGGACAGAGCTGAATTATAAAGTGAAGGTCTGGACCAAGGCAGGCGAGGACTTCCAGCGGAAAGTGGACAACAACGGCTTCCTCACCCGCGAACGGGCCAACCAGGCCTACGCCGAGTTGATGCTCCAAAAGGAAAGCATCGAGAAACTGGAACAAGAGATCCAGGAGACCACCCTCCGCGAGCAAATGGAGCTGAACCGGAAGTTGTACGACATCATCACCGCCTTCCTCGCCGAGTATAACAAGGAAAAGGGCTACCACCTCATCCTTAGCACCACCCTCGGCGGCAACGTCTTCTATGCCGAGCCGGGCGCCGACGTCACCCGCGACCTCATCGACCGCCTCAACGCCCGTCACGCCGCCAAGTAACCCCCCCTTGCCCTCCCCCGTGAAAGACTTTACCCTCACCATCGAAATCGCCGCGACCCCCGCCGAGGTCTTCGCCGCCCTCGCAAACCCCATCCAGATCGAGGCATGGAGCGGCTTCCCCGCCGAGATGAAAGCGGAGGAAGGATTCCTCTTCTCCCTCTGGGACGGCGACATATGCGGGGTCAACCTCAAGGTGATCCCCGACCGCCTGCTGGTGCAGGAATGGTTCTTCGGCGACGTCGAGACCCCCTCGATCGTCACCCTGCAACTGAAAAAAGCAGGCCCGATGACCCGCGTCGAACTCACCCACGCCAACATCCCCGACGAGGCCTACGACGAAATCACCAAAGGATGGGACGTCTACTACCTCGGCGCCATCAAGGGAATGCTCGAAATGTATTAATAACCTAAATAAAATTGTACTATGGGATGGTTCACACAAAGTAAATTAGAACGTCTTCAGAAGGAAGAAGAACGACTAACAGAAAGAATAAGTAGACTCAAGCGTAAAGGTTGGGACTCTGGAGACTATGGGTATATTCATAGTTTCCCTACTCAAGCTATGAAGGAAGAATATGAAGAGCTATGCAGCCAGCGCGATACGCTTTGGCATGAGATTTATGCTGAAGAGAAAAGAATAAGGCATGAGGAGAGGTAGGAGGAGGAGAGGCGAAGAAGGAGGGGGTATTAGTTGAATCTTCAATGAAGTACCCGAAGTTTTGGATAGTTAACTTGCGACAACGCGACAATTCACACCTTAATAATAAAGAACATGAAATTTTTTATCGACACAGCGAACCTCGAACAAATCAAAGAAGCAAACGACATGGGCGTGCTCGACGGGGTGACCACTAACCCCTCCCTCATGGCCAAAGAAGGCGTCAAGGGAGAAGAAAACTGCCGCGCCCACTACCTCGCCATCTGCAACATCGTCAACGGGGACGTGAGCGCCGAAGTCATCGCCACCGACTACGAGGGCATGATCCGCGAGGGAGAAGCGCTCGCCGCCCTGCACCCGAACATCGTCGTCAAAGTCCCATGCACCGCCGACGGCATCAAGGCCATCAAGTACTTCTCCGGGAAACAAATCCGCACCAACTGCACCCTCGTCTTCTCCCCCGGACAAGCCCTCCTGGCCGCCAAGGCAGGCGCCGCCTACGTCTCCCCATTCGTCGGCCGCCTCGACGACATCTCCAGCGACGGCGTCGAACTCGTGGAGAAAATCGTGGACATGTACACCTTCTACGGCTTCACCACCCAGGTCCTCGCCGCCTCCATCCGCCACACGCAGCACATCATCCAGTGCCTCGAGGCAGGAGCCGACGTCGCCACGTGCCCCCTCGGCGCCATCAAGGGGCTGCTCAAACACCCGCTGACCGACAGCGGGCTGGCCACCTTCCTGGCCGACCACCAACGCGTCAACTCCTGAAACCCGCGCGCCATGTACACGCGACTGTTCGAGGACAACCCCAACGACCGGGAGATACGCAAGATCGTCGACCTCCTCAAGCGAGGCGGCGTCATCATCTACCCCACCGACACGATCTACGCCATCGGCTGCGACATCTACAACGCGAAGGCCGTCCAGCGCGTCTCGACCCTCCGCGGCGTCAAGCCCGAAAAGGCACACTTCTCCATGATATGCAAGGACCTCGGCGAGGTCGCCACGTACGCCAGGGTCACCAACGAGGTCTTCCGCGCGATGAAACGATGCCTCCCCGGCCCCTTCACCTTCGTGCTGCCGGGCACCAACAAGCTCCCCAACCTCCTCATGATGAAAAGAAAAACCATCGGCATACGCGTCCCCGACAACTTCATCACGCGCGCCATCACCACCGCCCTCGGGTCGCCCCTCCTGACCACCTCCGTCAAGGGCGCCCCCGGCGAGGAAGAGGAGTACATCACTGACCCCGAGCTGATCCACGAGAAATACGAGCACCTCGTCGACCTCGTGATCAGCGGCGGCTACGGGAAAAACGTCCCCTCGACCGTCGTCGACTGCACCGGCGACGAGATCACCGTCACCCGACAGGGCCTCGGCGAGTTCTAATCGCCGGCCACCCACCGCTCCCGCGCGCCCACCGGATGCTCACCTGCACCCGCCGGGCGCGCGGGATTCTTTTATCCCCGAAACCCCGCGAGAAGTTTCCCGAAAGCCTCCCGTATCTCCCCGAAAGTTCCTCGTATCTCCCCGAAAGTTCCTCGAATCTCCCCGAAAATGGTTAGGACCATCAAGCCGATGGTCCCAACCATCGAGCCGATGGTCCCAACCATCGAGTCAATGGTTCCAACCATCGAGTCAATGGTTAGAACCATCAAGCCGATGGTTAGAACCATCAAGCCGATGGTTAGGACCATCAAGCCGATGGTCCCAACCATCAAGTCAATGGTTGGGACCATCGAGTCAATGGTTCTAACCATTAAGCCGATGGTTAGGACCATTTTGCTCGAGTTCGTCATCCTTCGTCTTAATGTCCGGGAATCTCCTGCTCGTTACTCGTTTTCTCGCGGAGAGTTCCCGCGGCGTCCGCGAGCGTCCCGTCGTTTTCCGGGACGTTGCCGGAAGCCCCCGCGAGCGTCCCGCCATCCTTTGGCGCGTTACCGGAGGAGTCTCCCCCGGAAGGGGACGACTCGCGCGATCCCTGTTGCCGATTGAATGAGAATGGTTATCTTTACGCGGTCGTCGCGGGACACGGGGCGACGCCTTAATACATTGATCACCATGAATAGAAGAAAACTGTTTTGTATGCTCTTGCTCGTCGGGCTGCTTCCCGCCGCGCGCGCCCAGGAGGTGGAAAAAATCCGGGCGAAAGGACGAGTGCTGGACGAACAAACGAATGAACCGATGGCGTTCGTGAATATCGGGCTGATCGGCACGACGATGGGAGTGGCCTCGAACACCGATGGATACTTCGAGCTGGCCGTGTTGCCGGGGTACGCCGATCGCGTGGCGCGCTTCTCGGCCGTCGGGTACGCCTCGCGGGAGATCCGGTTCAGCGAGATGCAGGGGATGGACGCGCTCGTGGTGCGCCTGAAGCCGGTGGCCTACTCGCTGGCGGACGTGCAAGTGGTCGGGGCGATGGACAAGACCCGCCGGCTCCTCGAGCAGGTCGCGAGCAACATCCCCAAGAATTACATCGCGAGGCCCTATAACTACGAGGGTTACTTCGAGCGCGCCGTCTCCGTGAACGGCGAGGAGCGGGAAAAGAAGGAGGCCATCGTGCTGCTCCACGACAAGCGAGGGTACCAGCGCGCGGACGTCGGGCAATCCTTCTCCGACCTGGGTTACACCGTCGCGCAGGTGCGGCGCGGTCGACCGTTCGCCTCGGCTGCCGACGGGATGATCTATTTCGACGACGTGGTCGCGGCCGACGTGGTGAGGCACGAGCATAACGCCCTCGACGCGAGAAATTACAAGGACTACCGCTTCCGGGACCTGGGCAAGACCCTCTACGACGGGGACACCGTGCAGGTGATCGCCTACGAGTGCCTTAACCCCACCCTGTCGACCACCGGCAGCCACGCGCCGCGGGCATACAGCGGGGAGATCTACATACAGGTGAAGGACCTGGCGGTCATCAAGTACGTCGCCCGCGTCGCCTCCGACCACGTCAACGTCATGGGACGCAACCTGGCGCCGGTGAACGAGCCAAAACAGGAGCGATGCACCACGACCCTGGTCACTAACTATAAAAAGGTATCCTCCTACTATTTCCTGGGCGGCGCGAGCATCGACTACTCGTATGAAACGGGGGGCGACCGGGTGAAAGGCGCCCTGCAGTACCACACCACCGGCGTTCGCGTCGACAACCCGCTGCCGGTCGCCGGTCGCCTCTATTACGAGCAAATGGACGTCGACTACAGCTTCTGGGATCGCTACACGCTTTCCCTCGAGGAAGACAAATAATTCAAATAATCCAACGCGTTATACCATGCAAGAAAAGATTCTGATACTCGACTTCGGGTCGCAGTACACCCAATTAATAGCCCGGAGGGTCAGGGAACTGAACGTCTATTGCGAGATTCATCCCTACCACCGCGCGCCCCTCCCGGACGCCTCCACGCGGGGAGTAATCCTCTCCGGCAGTCCCTTCTCCGTCCTCGACGCGCGTTCCCCGCGCCCCGATCTCTCGGCCATCAAGGGCAAGCTGCCTCTCCTCGGCGTGTGCTACGGCGCGCAGTACCTCGCCCACTCCTCCGGCGGGGAGGTAAAGGCCTCCAACTCGCGGGAGTACGGCCAGGCGCGCCTGACGAACATCGATAGCGCGTGCCCCCTCTTCCGCTCGATCAGCGACGGCTCGCGGGTGTGGATGTCCCACGGGGACACCATCGAGCGACTGCCCCCGCGATGCGCCGCCATCGCCAGCACCGCCGACGTGAAGAACGCCGCCTACCGCGTGGAAGGCGAGCAGACATACGGCATACAGTTCCACCCGGAGGTCTACCACTCCACCGATGGCGTCGCGTTGCTGAAGAACTTCGTCGCGGACATCTGCGGCTGCAAGCAAGAGTGGACGCCCGACTCCTTCATCGAGGCGACGGTCGACGAGTTGAAACGCTTGCTCGGCGACGACCGCGCGGTGCTTGGACTCTCCGGGGGCGTCGACTCCACGGTGGCCGCCATGTTGTTGCATCGCGCCATCGGCTCCCGCCTGACATGCATCTTCGTGGACAACGGCCTGCTGCGCCTGGGCGAGTTCGAGTCCGTGATGGAAAACTACAAGGAGCTGGGCCTGCGCGTGATCGGAGTCGAGGCCGGCGACCTCTTCCTGTCGCGACTCGCCGGCGTCGAAGAGCCGGAGATGAAGCGAAAGATCATCGGGAACACCTTTATCGACGTCTTCGACGCCAAGGCCGGAGAGATCGAGGACGTCCGCTGGCTGGGACAAGGCACGATCTACCCCGACGTGATCGAGTCACTCTCGGTCAACGGCCCGTCGCAGACCATCAAGTCGCACCACAACGTGGGAGGGCTGCCCGGACACATGAAACTGAAAGTGGTGGAACCCCTCCGCCTCCTCTTCAAAGACGAGGTGCGGCGCGTGGGCAAAAGCCTCGGACTCGCCGAGAAGTTCCTGCGCCGACACCCCTTCCCCGGCCCCGGCCTGGGCATCCGCGTGCTGGGAGAGGTCACGAAGGAGAAAGTGCGACTGCTGCAAGAGGCCGACGCGATATACATCTCCATGCTCCGGGAAACGGGACTCTACGACAGCGTCTGGCAAGCCGCCGCGATCCTCCTGCCGGTGCGAAGCGTCGGCGTGATGGGCGATGAACGCACCTACGAGAACGTCGTGGCCCTGCGCGCCGTCGAGTCCACGGACGGCATGACCGCCGACTGGTGTCGACTCCCCCACGACTTCCTCGCCAACGTCTCCAGCCAGATCATCAACAACGTCCGGGGCGTCAACCGCGTGGTCTACGACGTCAGTTCCAAACCCCCAGCCACCATCGAATGGGAATAAACAAAATAACCCTCGACCGACTCAAACAACGCCTGGACGACCCCTCCATCAAGATCGCCATCATCCCGCACATCTCCGCGGACGGCGACGCGGCAGGCGCTTGCTCCGCCCTCTGGCAACTCCTCGACCGGCTGGGAAAAGAAGCGAAGGTACTCACCTGCGACTACTTCCCCGACTACCTGAAGTGGCTCGAACGAATCCCGGACGCCATCTCCTTCCAAAACCGCCCCGGCGATTGCAAACGCTGGCTACGCGACTCCAACCTGCTCTGCATGATCGACCACAACACCTTCGCCCGGGAAGGCGACCTCGAACCCCTCGCCCGACACTTCCGGGGCGAGGTGCTGATGATCGACCACCACCCCGATCCCATCAACGTCGACTACCGCTTCTCCGACCCACGCGTCTCCTCGACCTGCGAAATCCTCTACGAACTGATCGCGCGAATCTGGGGAAAGAAAATCATCGACAAAAACATCGCCAACGCGCTCTACACCGGCATCGTCACCGACACCGGGGGATTCAGCCACAACTCCTCCCGACCGCGCACCTACCGCGTCGTCGCCGAACTCCTCGCAAGGGGACTCGACAAGGAACGCGTCCACGACTGCCTCTACCAGCGCAACTCCCCCTGGCGACTACGACTCGAAGGACACTGCCTCCTCAACAAAATGACCATCGAGGAACATTATCCCCTGGCCATCATCCCCGTCTCCCTCCAAGAGTTAGAAACCTTCCACTTCAAGGACGGCGACCTCGAAGGAGTCGTCAACATCCCCCTCACCATCGACGGCGTACTCGTCTCCGTGCAAGTCACCGAGCGAAAGGAACGCGTAAAGTTCTCCTTCCGTTCAAAAGGCGAGATACCCGTCAACGACTGGGCGCGACGCTTCTTCAACGGCGGAGGACACCGGAACGCCGCCGGCGGGCAACTCGACCTGCCACTCGAAGAATGCCTCAAAATACTGCGAGAAAGCGCCGCGTGGTTCTTCGACCAGCGCGTCGACAAAAACCTCCCGCGCCCCGACGCCCGCGCGGGCTTGCAATCCCGGGAATAAAGATTACCTTCGCGCCCGTTAACGATTCAGGGACGGCGCTCGCCACTTCTCCCCCCGCGTCAATCACGACAAATACATTAATCACGCTGCCCAACGACAGCAAAAACACCATTATGACATTTCAAGAACTAAACATCTCGAGGAATATACTACAAGCCCTCGCCGAAAAAGGGTACGCGAACCCCACTCCTATACAAGAAAAAGCCATCCCGGTAGCCCTCCGCGGCAAAGACCTGCTGGGAACAGCGAGAACAGGCACCGGCAAAACGGCAGCCTTCGCCATCCCCATCATCCAGCAGCTCGACAACGAACGAGCAACGGGACGCCCCCGACAAATCAAAGCCCTGGTGCTCACCCCCACGCGAGAGCTGGCGGCGCAAGTAGGCGACTGCTTCCGAGAATACGCCGCGCACACCCGCGTCCGACACGCCGTCATCTTCGGCGGCGTCAAGCAAAAAGCACAAACAGACGCCCTCGCCCGTGGCGTTGACGTCCTCGTCGCCACCCCCGGACGCCTCAACGACCTCATGAACCAGGGCTTCATACGCCTCGACAACGTCCGCCACTTCGTCCTCGACGAGGCCGACCGCATGCTCGACATGGGATTCATCGCCGACATCAAGCGACTCCTCCCCCGTCTTCCTCGCGAGCGACAAACCCTCTTCTTCTCCGCCACCATGCCGCCCCCCATTGCCGACCTCGCGCGCGCCATGCTCCGAGACCCCGTCAAGGTAGCCGCCGACCCGGCAGACTCCGTCGTCGAAACCGTCGAACAGCGCCTCTACCTCGTCGAGAAACAGCAAAAGAAAGACTTACTCATCTCTCTCCTGCAAAAAGAACGGGAAAAATCCGTGCTTGTCTTCTCGCGCACCAAGCACGGGGCCGACAAGATCGCCCGGGTACTCTCGCGCGCCGGCATCGGCAGCGAGGCGCTCCACGGCGACAAGTCGCAAAACGCCCGCGAACGCGCCCTCGCCAACTTCAAGTCGGGCAAAACCCGCGTGATGATCGCCACCGACATCGCCGCCCGCGGCATCGACGTCATCGACCTCCCGTTAGTCATCAACTACGATCTCCCGGACGTCCCCGAGACCTACGTTCACCGCGTTGGCCGCACCGGCCGCGCCGGTCGCGCCGGCCTGGCCCTCACGTTCTGTTCCAGCGAGGAAACGGCCATGATGCGCGACATCCAAAAACTCACCGGCAAGCAACTCTCCCCCGCGACCCTCTAACTCTCCATGAAATAACCCGCGGCGCCGGCAATAATTATCCGCTTCATACTCTTCCCCGCGGCGCCCGGAGGTATGTTCCCGCGCGACGACAAGGCTTCCCGACAACGGGAAGCCTTGTTTCTGCTCGGAAACAAGCCTCCCAGTCGTCGGGAAGCCTTGTTCCCGCGCGGAAACAATCCTCCCAGTCGTCGGGAAAGCTTGTCGCGGCGGCGCGACAAGGCTTCCAGTCGTCGGGAAAGCTTATTGCGGACCCGCGACAAGGCTTCCAGTCGTCGGGGAGGCTTGTCGCGGCGGTGCGACAAGGCTTCCCGTCGTCGGGGAGGCTTGTTGCAGTGTCGCGACGAGCCTTCCAGTCGTCGGAATTGCTCGTCGCGACACTGCGATAAGGTTTCCAGTCGTCGGAATTGCTTGTCGCGTCGCCGCGACAAGCCTTCCGGTTGTCAGGACGCGTTGTCGCGTCGCCGCGACAAGCCTTCCGGTTGTCAGGACGCGTTGTCGCGCCGCGTAAATGACATTTCCCGAAAGTGGGAAGGCTTGTCGCACCGCGGAAATGACACTTTCCGAAAGTGGGAAGGCTTGTCGTCGCGCGCCGACAAGCCTCCGTAGCCCTACGGAGGTATATTTCCGCGCGACGACAAGCCTCCGTAGGCCTACGGAGCCTTGTTTCCGCGCGAAAACAATATCCCGACGACTCGCGAGGGTAGTCTGCCGACCGTTTTTTGGGACGATCTGCTTCCGGATGGCATGTTGTATTTGCGCGTGCTGTCATGTTTTTTCCTTTAAGGGATGGATCTTGTTTCCGACAACAAAGCTTCAAAAAAAATCGGACATAATTCAAGTGTCGACACTATTTTTCGGCGATTTTTTTTCTTGCCGGCGCTTTTGTTGCATCTTTTCGCGCGGCGACAGGGCCGGGAGGCGCGGTCATAGAGGTCGTCCCGGGCCTGAATTTGCCCCGAACGGCGCGTGGCGGGGCGACAGTAAGAAGCCCGGGAACAGGCGTTTCCGGGCTTCCGGGGCGGGTTGGGAGGGGAACCCGCGACGACGGCGCGAGAGGCTCTCGTTTTAGTAGCCGTTCCAGCGTACGACCTCGTCAAACTCCTTGCGTTTCTTCTCGCGCCGGGCGCCCGCGGGGTATCCGAGCGCGATCAGCAGGGCGACGCGACGATTGTCCGGGACGCCGAGCGCGGCTTTCACCGCCTTTTCGTCAAAACTCTCGACCATGCACGTTCCGAGGCCCAGGTCGGCAGCCTGCAGGCAAACGTGCGCGGCGGCAATGCCCATGTCCAGGGAGGTGAAGTCGATTTTTCGCAGCGCCGAACCCAGTCTGGACGCGAGTAAGGGCCTCTCCGCGACCAGTGCAATGATTACCGGCGCCAGCTCGAGGGGAGCGCCCCCGGGGCGGCGAGCGGCGGCAAGACGCGCTTTCAGTTCCGCGTCGTCCGCGACCGCGAAGGTCCAGTTTTGGGCGTTGTTGGCCGACGGCGATAGCCTGCCCGCCTCGAGGCAGAGGGCGATTTTCTCTCTTTCCACCGGCTGATCGCGGTAGGCCCGGTCGCTTTGACGCGCCTTGACGAGTTCTTTGAAGTCCATGTTGGGGTGTTTTTCGCGGGTTACTCGAGTAGCTTTTCGATGACCCGGATCATCTCCGAGAATCCCTTTTCGGTGTAGCCGCTGGTCATGTAGACGATTTTCCCGGCCCTGTCGATGACGAAGTCGCGCGGGATGGAGGCCGCGGCGAATTTCGAGAATATCTCCCGGCCCGGGTCCAGGCCCATCGGGAAACGGTATCCGGTCTTCTCCCTGAAGGCCTTGACTTGGTCGCGGGTGTCTTCCCGCGAGATGGCGAGGTAGGCGAAGGGCTTTCCCTCGAAGCGCTCGATGATCTCCGCCGGCACGCGCTTGAACTCTTCCAGGCAGGGCGGGTTCCAGGTGGCCCAGAAGTTTAGCAGGACGACCCGCCCGCGTAAGGCGCGCGTCGCGAGCTTCTCCCCGTCGAATAGCTGCACCTCGAAGTCGGGCGCGCCATCGCCTATCTTTACCAGGACGTCCCGGTCCTGGGCGCTCGTCCTCCCCGCCAGGAGCAGGGAGATCGCGATGAGTGACAATGTTTTTTTCATGGTTACGCTGTTTTATGTCGAGCAAATGTAGTGAAAATTCCCGTCGCGCGACCGCGATCGAACGCCGTTGTCGATTCTCGTCGCTCGCCTCGACAGCCAGACCGGCAGGTTGCCGGCTTTTTTAACGCGGGAATCAGGCGCGTCCATGACCTTGCCGTTTTTTATCGCGGCTCGCTTCAACGCGCCCTCGCGCTCGAAGCCGGTCTTTTGCAATGCCTCGCGGGAGGCGATGTTGAGATCATAACGGACGCGCGCGTTGTTCGCGTTTCCGGCACGCGAGGCAGCAGCAGACAAGCGCCATTCCCGTGATTCAAAGAGCTTGTTACGGGTCATCGCTTGTTCCTTGTTTACCCGTTCCGGCTATTGGTTCCACTAATCCATTTTCAGTTCATAATTAGTGCTTCTGCCTGCCGGATTTTGTTTTAAGGCGCCGATTCTGACTAATTCCTGTAAGTCGCGGGTAGCGGTGGCCTTGGTTGTTCTGGTGATTGAGATGTATTTTTTCGCCGTCATCCCCCCCTCGAAGCCCTCCTTGCCTGCCTCGAGCATCTTGTTGATGACTTTAGTCTGACGCTCGTTCATCGCGTTTTTGTATTGATCGAAGAACTGCGTTTTCTTAAGTGAAAACGCCAGTCTTTCCAGGGCGTTTTTCTGCGCGTCTATCAGGAGTCGCGAAAAATAACTTATCCAGTCGTCAATTTGAAGCGCGCGCTGGGCCTTGGCCAACTCTGCATAGTATTGCTTGCGATCTTGCTCAATGGTTTGCGAGATACTCATTATTATTTGCCTGCCCAGCGACTCCGATAAACACTTTTCGATTAGCGCCCTGCCTGTCCTGCCATTTCCGTCTTCAAAGGGGTGAATACTCTCGAAATACAAGTGAGCAACGGCCGTCTTTATGATTACTTTCAAGATGTTGCCTTCCGTTTTGAAGTTGTTGTACCACCTCACGAAATTTCTCATCTCTCGCGGAACGCTTTCTGAGGGCGGGGCTTCAAAATGCACCTTTTCCTTACCCACCGCGCCCGAAATAATTTGCATCGGTTCTTTGCCCGCGCGATACATGCCCGCGCGAACATATCTCGCCTCCGAAAATAATATCCCGTGCCACCGCTTTATCATTCTTTCAGTCAGCTTCGCCCGGAAGTTATTTCTAACTTCCAACATCAACAAAGCGATGTTTTTCGCTCGTCTGTCCTTGATGTTTATGACAGTTGTTGTCAACCCGAGCTTTTCTATAAAGGACGAGCGCACGTCTTCTCTCGACAGCATTTCTCCCTCGATTTCAGAGGTCTTTAGCGCCTCCGAAACCATCATGTCAAGTAGCGCGCCTTGCTGCCTCGCAGAATTAAACGTTTTGAAAATACCGAACATCTCTCCCGACAGTTCGGCAAACTTCAAGGCGTTGTCCTTTATAATGCCTTCATCATAAATAAACTCCGCCCATTTCTCTAATTGCCAATTATACATACTTGAGCCGTTTATCGTGTACATTCGGCTCAAAGATACAAGTTTCTCGAGTCGATTATCACCTTGTTTCGGCTCAAAGCGATTTGAATTACAGGAATCACACCCGGACAA
>JAIROI010000019.1 GCA_031257615.1 Odoribacteraceae bacterium | reverse complement strand
ACATGATGTAGAAAGTAAGAATCAATTTTGATTTGGCCTTTCTACACGATGTAGAAAGTAAGAATCAATTTTGATTTTGACTTGTAACATGATGTTACAAGTCGGAATTAAATTCCCGGTAGCCTTGCAACAACGCGTAGACGATACCAATGCTGAATAGCACGAATCTGCCCAGAACGCGGTACACGGGTTCTTTTTTGTTGACGCGCCAAAAGAAGATCAGGATGGAGATCCCGACGAGACAGAGGGTGACGCTCAATATCTCTTGCATGTGGTTCAGTACTGGCGTCGGCCATATCATGTAGGAGAGTCCTACGAGGAGCAGCATGGTGGACGCGACGCGTTTTCTCCAGGGGGTGTGCATGACTTTATATGTTTAAGGTTACTCGTTTTGTGGAGTGAGACAAGTGTAGTTTTTTTCGCGAGAGCGGGGGCGGGGCGGCGTTCAGGCGAAGAAGAGGTAGGCGATGAAGATGGCGGCGAGGATGCCGGCGAGGTCGGCGAGGAGTCCGCAGGGGATGGCGTGGCGGACGCGCTTGATGTTGACGGAGCCGAAGTAGACGGCGATGATGTAGAAGGTGGTGTCGGTGGCGCCCTGGAAGATGGAGGCGAGGCGGCCGGCGAAGGAGTCGGCGCCGTGGGTGTTCATGACGTCGATCATGAGGCCGCGGGCGCCGCTGCCGCTGAGGGGTTTCATGAGGGCCGCGGGGAGGGCCGGGATGACGTCCGCGCTCCATCCTGCCCGGTCGCAGAGGTGGGCGAGGGCGTTTTCTATGATTTCCATGCAGCCGGCGGCGCGGAAGACGGCGATGGCGACGAGGATGGCCACGAGGTAGGGGATGATCTTGACGGCGATCGCGAATCCTTCTTTGGCCCCGTCGATGAAGGCGTCGTAGACGTTGACGCGACGGCGGATGCCGGCGAGGATGAAGGCGACGATGAGGAGGAAGAGGATGAGTCCGCTGGAGAGGGAGGAGACGGTCTCGACGGTGTCGCGGGTGGCTCCGGAGAAGTAGCAGAGGGCGGCGGCGACGAGGAGGGTGGCCCCGCCGAGGTAGGCGAGGACGACGGGGTGTAGGAGGTTGACGCGCTGGTAGAGGGATACGGCGACGAGGCCGACGAGGGTGGAGAAGTAGGTGGCGAGGAGGATGGGGAGGAAGACGTCGGCGGGGTTGGCGGCGCCGCAGGCTGCCCGGTAGACCATGATGGAGACGGGGACGAGGGTGAGGCCTGAGGTGTTGAGGACGAGTAGCATGATCTGGGCGTTGGAGGCCCGGCTTTTGTCCGGGTTCAGGGCTTGCATTTCTTGCATGGCCTTGAGTCCGGCGGGGGTGGCGGCGTTGTCGAGGCCGAGCATGTTGGCGGCGAGGTTGAGGGCGATGGCGCCGTGGGCGGGGCTGTCGGGGGGTAGTTCGGGGAAGAGTCGGCGGAAGAGGGGCGCGAGGAGGCGGGAGAGTAGTCGGGTGGCGCCGCCTTGTTCGCCGATTTTCATGACGCCCATCCACAGGGAGAGCACGCCGGTGAGTCCGAGGGCGATGGTGAATCCGTTGGCGGAGGCGTCGAAGGCGGCGCGGATGATGTTGGAGAAGACGTTGACGTCGCCCGCGAGGAGTAGTTTGAGCAGCGCCGCGATGAAGGCGATGAGGAAGAAGGCCGTCCAGATGTAGTTGAGTACCATGATCAGCGGGCTGCTTCCAGGGTGTTGCGGAGGAGGGAGGCGATGGTCATGGGTCCGACGCCCCCGGGGACGGGGGTGATGGCGGAGCAGCGGGGGGCGACGTTTTCGAAGTCGACGTCGCCGACGAGCCGGTAGCCGCTTTTGGTGGGGGCGGGGACGCGGTGTACGCCCACGTCGATGACGACGGCTCCTTGCTTGACCATGTCTGGGGTGATGAAGCGGGGGACGCCGATGGCGACGACGAGGATGTCTGCCTGTAGGGTGAAGGTTTTGAGGTCGGGGGTGGCGCCGTGGCAGAGGGTGACGGTGCAGTTGGCGCGGGGGGATTTTCTGGACATGAGGACGGCGAGGGGGGTGCCGACGATGTTGCTGCGGCCGACGATGACGCAGTGTCGGCCGGCAGTCTCGACGCGGTGCCTGTGGAGGAGTTCGAGGATGCCCGCGGGGGTGGCGGGGAGGTGCGCGGGGAGTCCGAGCATCATTTTGCCGACGTTGAAGGGGTGGAATCCGTCGACGTCTTTCGCGGGGTCGACGCGTCCGAGGAGGTCGTCTGCCGGGAGGTGTGGGGGGAGGGGGAGCTGGATGATGTATCCGTCGACGTCGTCGTCGCTGTTGAGGCGGTCGATGGTCTCGATCAGTTGTTCGGCGGTCGCGTCGGCGGGGAAGCGCAGTTCGGTGCTTTTCATGCCGACGAGTTGGCAGGCTTTTACCTTGGCAGCCACGTAGGTTTCGCTTGCCGGGTCGTTTCCGACGAGGAGCGCGACGAGGTGTGGGGTTTTCTTTCCTTCGGCGGCGCGCCGGGCGATTTCGGCGGCGATTTCTTCTTTGACGCGCGCGGCGGTTTCTTTTCCGTCTATGAGTTTCATGTCAGCGTTTTTTGAATCCTTTTGCCATGTTTTTCATCGCGCTCTTTGATTCCTCGAAGCGCTTTAGCAGTCGGTTGACTTCCTCGATGGAGTTTCCGCTTCCGCGGGCGACGCGTCTTTTTCTGGAGACGTCGAGGATGGCGGGCTTTTCGCGTTCAGCCGGCGTCATGGAGTAGATGATGGCCTCGGCGCTTTTGAAGGCGTTGTCGTCGATCTGCATGTCTTTTAGTTTTTTTCCCATGCCGGGTATCATCGCGAGTAGCTCTTTGGTGTTTCCCATTTTCTTCACTTGTTGTATCTGCTGGAGGAAGTCGGCGAGGTTTAGCTGGTCTTTTTCGATCTTCCTTTGCAGTTTTCTCGCTTCCTCCTCGTCGTAATGCTCCTGGGTTTTCTCGACCAGCGAGACGATGTCCCCCATGCCGAGAATCCTGCTGGCGACGCGCTCCGGGTGGAAGACGTCGAGGGCGTCTAACTTTTCGCCGGTTCCAACGAACTTGATGGGCTTGTCGACCACCGCCCTGATGGAGAGGGCCGCCCCTCCGCGCGCGTCGCCGTCGAGCTTGGTCAGGACGGCGCCGTCGAATTGCAACTTTTCGTTGAACTCCCTGGCGGTGTTCACGGCGTCTTGCCCCGTCATGGCGTCGACGACGAAGAGGGTTTCCTGGGGCTGCACGGCTTTTTTGATGTTGGCGATCTCGCGCATCATCTGCTCGTCGATGGCGAGTCGACCGGCCGTGTCGATGATCACGACGTCGCGGCCCGCGCGCTTGGCTTCTTTGATGGCGTTGAGGGCGATCTGCACCGGGTCGGTATTTCCCTCCTCGCTGTATACCGGCACGTCGATCTGCGCGCCCAACACCTTTAGTTGCTCGACGGCTGCCGGGCGGTAGACGTCGCAGGCCGCGAGCAACGGGCGCTTCCCGCGTTTGTTTTTCAGGAGGTTGGCGAGCTTCCCGGAGAAGGTCGTCTTACCGGATCCTTGCAGCCCGGCCATCAGCACCACGGACGGGTTGCCTTTTATGTTTATCTCCGCGGCCGCGCCGCCCATCAGCCGCACCAGCTCGTCGTGCACCACCTTGACCATTACCTGGCCCGGCTTGAGGGACGCGAGCACGTTCATGCCCATCGCCTTCGCCTTCACCGTGTCGGTGAATTCCTTGGCGACCTTGTAATTCACGTCGGCGTCCAACAAGGAGCGCCTGACCTCTTTGAGGGTCTCGGCCACGTTGATTTCCGTGATCTTCCCCTGCCCTTTCAGGATTTGAAGTGACTTCTCTAACCTTTCCGATAGATTCTCGAACATAGATTTCTTTTTTAATGTTTATTCCCGACGCGAAGGTAAGCGCGACGCGGGACGCGCCGGCTATCTCCGCCCGATATTTTTCAGCACGACGAGGGCTTTGTCGATAAAAGCGTTGTCCACGACCACCGTGAACTCGTTCGTCGACGACACTACCTCGATCAGGTTGATTCCCTCCCACGAGAGTTCCTTCATGATGCAGTAATAGAGGCCCGGCTGCAGGATGTTGCCCTTCGGCAGCTTTAACGTCACCGACGACAGGCCTCCCTGCTTGAAAATGCATTGCTCCCTGGCGAAGTAGTCGTTGACGATCTTTTCGACGCTGTCGCTCACCACCAGGTTGGTCTCGAAGACCCCGTGTACCATCGTGTAGAAGACGTCCTCCTCCCGCGCGATCTCTCCCAAGACCCGCACGTGGTTTTTCAGCAGCGAGGGGGAGTTCTTGAAGGTGTAGTCGCACAGGTTGCCGCGCAGGATGAGGTCTCCCATGTTGCCCAGCAGCTTGTTCAGCTGCCCCTGCTCCCTCACCTGGAGGTAGGGGATCAGGCGGTTCAGGGCCATCACGATGGCGCCGACGTTGGCGGTCTTTGCCAGCGTTCTCTGGACTTCCGGCTGAATCTGGCGGGCCAGGGCCGAGATGTTGATGATGCCCGCTGCCAGGGATTCCGACAGGTAGGGTTTGTGTTTCACGATGTTTTCTACTACTTGTGCGATGCTGTACATGTTTCGATTTGTTTAAGGTTCATACAATGTTATCCACTCGTGGCCGTTCCCCGCGTGGGCGAGAAAACGGCGGAAATCTTCTATCGAGATGGCCAGTGAGGCCCGGTTGTCGTTGGGGTGGAAGGAGAGTTTCTTCGCCTTCTGCAGGTTCTGGTCCAGGAACAGGTAGACGTGGTTTTCCGCGTCGTTCAACAGCCCGAAGGGACTGACCGAACCGGGTTTGGTGTTCAGGTAACGCGCCATTCGCTCTGCCGACGCGAAGCTCAACTTCCCCTGTTTCAGGCGCTGCTCGAGGTCGCGGATGGCCAGCTCGCGGTCGCAGTCGAAGACGACCAGGTAGTGGCGGTTGCCCTTGTGGTTTCTGAAGAAAAGGTTCTTGCAGTGCGCGCTGTCGAGGTCTTTCCAGTACCTTTTGGCGATCTCCACGGTGGGCGCTTCCGGGTGTTCCAGGTAGTCGAAGGGGATGCCCAGCGCGGCCAGCGTCTTGTACACGATTTCTTGTCCGATCATATCTCCGCGTAATATTTTCCTTGCCACGTGTCTCGTTCCTTCAGCCGCCTGGCGAGCAGGGCCGCGAACTCGAAGTTTTTGACGCCCCACCGCGGCGCGACTAAGTAGGCGGCCGGCGTTTGGTTCACGAAGCGTTCCAGGTAGAGGTCGGGGCGCGCGCGTTCGACGACGTCGACTACCAGGTCGAGGTACTCCTCCAGCGCGTAGAGGGTGAACGCGCCGGGGTTCGCCCGGTATTCATCGGCCATCGGCGTGCCCTCGACCACCTGCAACTGGTGCAGTTTCAGTAGATGCACCGGCCACCGGCTCACTCGCGCCGCGCCTTCTACCATCTCCCGACGACTCTCTCCCGGCAGTCCCATGATCAGGTGGACGCCCGTGTAGATGCCGCGACGGGCGCTCTCCCGACACGCTCTCTCGGCCTCGGCCGCGCCGTGTCCCCGGTTGACGCGCGAGAGGACGGCGTCGCTGGTCGACTCGACCCCGAACTCGATGCAGACGTATCGCTCGCGGGCCAACGCCTCGAGGTAGTCCAGCGCCTCCGGGGTCACCGCGTCCGGGCGCGTCGCCACCACCAGCCCCGCGACCCGCGGGTGGGCCAGCGCCTCCTCGTAGCGCTCCCGTAGCACCTCCAGCGGGGCGTACGTCCCGGAGTATGCTTGGAAGTAGGCCAAATATTTTTGCCCGCTGTATTTCCGCTCGAAGAATCGTATTCCCTCCTCGATTTGCCGCGCGATCCCCCCTTCCGCCCGGCAATATTCCGGGACAAAGGCGCGATTGTTGCAGAACGCGCATCCTCCTTGACCTTTTGTCCCGTCTCGATTCGGGCAAGAGAATCCCCCGTCGACAGATAGCTTTTGCACTCTCTCGCCGAAGATTGCCTTCGCGAAGTCCGCCTGATCGCGATACCTCCGTTCTTTTTTCCGTGTCGTGATTCCTTGTTCCACGCCGCGAAAGTAACATTAATCGTTTAAAAATTTAACAGCCCCGCGTCTTGTAGCGAGCAGGGATTAGGGTTTAGAGTGTAGTGATCTTTCTCGCTACTCTCTACCGGCTACGCGCTATTAAGTACGCGCTAAATGCTTTCGAGGTCGGCGCGGGGAACCCAGCCGACGTTGCCGTCTACCATGCGGATGTTGTACCACTGGCCGAGGGAGTCGATCAGGGTGACTTTTAGGCCCTCGTGCACGACGTAGAGTTCCGTGCCGCTGGGGTCGGGGGCGCCGCGGACTACCACGCTCGGGGTCATCACGATGGCCTGGTCGCGGACGGTCTCCCGCCGGTATTGCCTGGCGGCAAACCAGGCGCTCGACAAGGCAAAGAATAAAGAGACGAGACCCACGACAAAGCCACCCTTGCGGAAGACGACGGTGGTGGCGCGGAAGAAAAGCACGGTCGACGCCAGGAAACAAAGGAAAAGAAATACAGAGAGGTAACCCCAGTGGTCGGCTGTCAGGGCGGTGACGACGGCGTCGTGCCATTCGGCCAGGAAGAAGCGCGGCAGGGTGTTGATGCGGTCGACGGTGGCCCGTCGCGCCATCTCCAGGTTGTAGGCGACGTCGCTGTCGCGGGGGTCGATCAGCAGGGCGCGTTCGTAGTTGAGGATGGCGCGGGCGATCTCGTTTTGCTTGTAGTAGCAGTTGCCCAGGTTGTAGTAGAGGGTCACCGACTCCACGCCCGTTGCCAGGACGTCGTTGTAGAGCGCGGCGGCGCGGGCGTAGTCTCCTTCCTGGTAGGCTCGCGCGGCCTCGGTCTCGGCGGGGAGGGAGTCGGTGGCGGGGAGGGCGACCGCGGGGAGGAGGAGGGCAAGCAAGAGTGGGATGATTGTCTTCATGGCGCGTTATTTTTTAGTCACTTCGGTCAATTGCCCGTTGAGGCGGGTGATGATGGTCGCGATGGCGTTGTAGAGTTTTTCCATCTCCTGTCCCGCGTCGCTGCCGGGGGCGTAGCGGGCGTACTCGCAGCGGTCGAGCACCTCGATGAACTGGAGGATCATCTCGGCGGAGGCCCCGCGGCGGTTGAGGTGTTCGCTGATGTTGTCGCGGTTGAGGGCCGAGGCGGGGAGGTTGAGCTTGTAACTGACGTATCCCCAGGCGGCCGTGAGCACTTCCTGGTAGAAGCGTCCGGAGTCGCCGGCGGTCATGGCGGCGGCGGCGGTTTTCAGTCGTTTTCTCGCCATTTTGTTTGCCGTTTTGCTTTTTACCCGCGCCATGTCTGCCCGGGCCTTGATGCGTCGTCGGTCGAGCAACATTCCCGCCACGCATATCGCGAAGGGGATGAGGAGGCTGAGCCAGTAGGCGGTCGTGCGGAAGAAGCGGACTCCCTTGGGTTTTGGGGGGGCGCTGTTTGTCTTGATGTAGTGGATGTCCTCGCCGAGCACGCGCACGTCTTCTTTTTTGAAGGATTGGATGGCGGTCGCGGTGGCCGGGGCGTCGCTGCCTGTTCCTTTCAGGACGTGTACGCGGTGTGGGGCGCCGGCGAGGGTTTTGTATTCCCGCGAGAGGAGGTTGAAGTAGGAG
Source organism: Odoribacteraceae bacterium (assembly GCA_031257615.1). GTDB lineage: Bacteria > Bacteroidota > Bacteroidia > Bacteroidales > Marinifilaceae > JAIRKS01. The sequence continues at coordinate 8,657 of JAIROI010000019.1, read as the reverse complement.
AAGTTGACGGGGGGCAGGGTGTAGTCGCCGGCGTAGCGGGGGATGACGACGTACTCGAAGGTGACGGAGCCGGAGGTGACGCCGGATTGTGTTTTCACGTCGCGCGCGACTTTGGGGTCGTAGACCTCGAAGTCGTGTGGGAGGTTGATCTTGGGGGCCTCGAGGAGTCGCAGGTTGCCGTTTCCGCGGAGGGTGATCTTGTAGGTGAGGGCGTCGTTGACCCGGATGGTGTCGCGGGAGAGGGAGGTGGAGAGGTTGAGGTTGCCGACGACGCCGTTGAAGTTGGCGGGTTTGCCTGCCTCTGGGAGGTCGCGGACGGATACTTTGACGGGGCGCGTGCGGCGCGGCAGGTTGACCGTTCGCACTCCGCTGCTGAAGAAGCGGTCGATGGCCGATCCCCCGGCGACGCGTTGGAGGACGTGACATTCCAGTTCGAAGGGTTCGATGGTGATTTCCCCGGTGTGTTGCGGGGAGAGCACCCATTGCGAGACGATTCCTGCCTCGTAGACTCTCCCGTTGTAGTCGACGCGCTCGAAGCGCACTTGCCCGGCGGGGATTTCTTCGGTGAGGAATCCGGCGAAGGTGGGTGGCTTGAAGCGCCCGAATCCCGCCAGGTTGACGCGGGTGTAGATTTTGAGGGTGGCGACGAAGCTTTCCCCGAGGTAGAGGGAGGAGCGGCCCAGCTCGAGGCGCAGGAAGATGTCTTCCTCGGTGGTCGCGGCGGAGGTTTGCTGGGGTTCGTTGTTTGTCGCGCCGGGGCGTTGTTGTCGCGCGGCGGCGTTTCCCTTGATTACTTTCAGGGTTAGTTTGTTGGACGCGTATTCTTTTCCTCCCACGCGGACGGTGGCGGGAGGGATGGTGAAGGAGCCTTCGGCGTCCGCGGCGAGGACGTAGGTGTAGGTGTATCTGGCGCTGGAGGTGACTTTGCCGTTGCTGTCCACGAAGGTCTCGCTTTGCATCGAGGGGGAGGGGCCGGCCAGCACGGTGAGTCCTTCCGGGACGGCGATTTTCAGGTCTTCTCCCCGCTGGTTCAGGGTGAATACCAGGTTGAATCGCTCCCCGACTTCTACCACCTCGTGGGCGGAGGCGGTGAAGGTGACGTCCTGGGCGACGACTCGGGCGCCGCCGGTGATGAATAGGAGTGTGATCAAGAGTAGCCTCATGCGTTTGAAGTTAACGTTACCAATTCTTTTCGACTTTCATGCGCTTGGCTTTTAGGGCCTCCGCTTTTTCCTTTTGCACCTTGTCCTGCGTCTTTTGCTCTTCTGCTTCCAGGGCTTTCAGCAGGCGGCGGGCGTCTTCGGGGGAGATCTTTGCTTCTTGTTGCTGGGGTTGTTCTTGGGGTTTATCGTCCTGATTTTGGTTTTGATCCCGATTCTTTTCCTGGTCGTCTTTCTTGTCCTGGTCTTTATTCTGGTCTTGGTCTTTGTTCTCGTCCTTGTTTTGGTCTTGATCTTTATTCTGATCCTTGTTCTCGTCCTTGTTCTGGTCTTGATTCTGATCCTTATTTTGGTCTTTATCCTGATCTTTGTTCTCGTCCTTGTTTTCCTGTTCTTTTTTCATCTTCCGGGCGAACTCCAGGTTATACTTTGTTTCCTGGGAGTTGGGGCGATTCCTGAGCGATTGCTTGTATGCCTCGATGCAGTCGTCCAGCTTGTTTTGTGCGAGGAGGGTGTTGCCGATATTGTGGTAGAGTTCGCCGAGGTTCTCCTTGTCTTCCTGTTCCTTGGCCAGGGAGGAGAACTGCTGGAGGGCCTCGTCGTACTTCTTTTGCTTGTAGAGGGCGTCGGCGAGGTTAAAGGCGGCGGCGTAGGACTTCTCCTCTTTTTCCAGGGCCTTGCGGTATTGCACCTCGGCATCTTCGAACTTCTGGGCGTGAAATTCGTTGTTCCCGCCGCGGATAAAGCGGCGTTCCTGCTGGGCTATTGCCGGCGCGCAGAGCGCCAGGGCCGCGATGCCAATCATGATTTTCTTTTTCACGTCGTTTCCCGTTTACCGAATAAATCAATCTTTAACAAATACTTGTTCTTTCGCTCCAGCACCATGAACTCCAGCAGCAGGAGGAAAATCCCCGCGAGGAGGAAGTACTGGTATTTCTCGTCGTAGTCGCTGAACACCTGTTCCTCGATCAGGGACTTGTCCATGCGGTTGACCTCGTCCAGGAGGGTGTTCAAGCCGACGTTCGTGTCGCTGGCTCTCACGAAGAGGCCCTCGCCGGCCTTGGCGATGGCCTTCAGGGTTTCCTCGTCGAGCTTGGAAATGATCACGTTGCCGGCGGCGTCCTTCATGTACTCCCCCGGCGCGCGCGGTTCCGGGATGGGTGCTCCCTGCGCAAGGCCCATGCCGACGGCGTGCACGTACACGCCCTGTTCGCGAGCGCTTTTGGCGGCGGCGATGGCGTCGTCCTGGTGGTTCTCGCCGTCGGTGATCACGATGATGGCCTTCGAGGTTTTACTTTCCGGGGTGAACGATTTCAGCGCCATCTCGATGGCGGCCCCGATGGCAGTGCCTTGCACGGGAACGATGTCCGTGTCGATGCCTTGCAGGAAGAACTTGGCCGACGAGTAGTCGGTCGTGATGGGCAGTTGCACGTAGGCGTCCCCGGCGAAGACAATCAGGCCGATCTTGTCGTTGTTCAGCTTCTCGACCACGCGCGAGATCGCCTGCTTCGCGGCCTGCAGGCGGCTGGGCTTGATGTCTCGCGCCAGCATCGAGTTCGAGACGTCCAGGGCTATCATCAGTTCGACGCCCTCTCGCTTCACCTGCTGGAGCTTCGAGCCGAATCGCGGGCCTGCCGCCCCGGTGATGATGAAGGCCGCGGCCAGCAGCACCAGCGCGAATTTCATCGCTTCCCGGCGGGGGGAACGCAACGGCATCAGGGTTTCCAGCAGGTCGGGATCGCCAAACGCGGCGATCGACTTTCGCTTGCGACTCGCCGCGAGCAGGTAGAAAACCACCGGCAGGGGGAGCAGCAGCAGTAGGTAGAGTATCTCTGGATGTGCAAATCGAAACATAGGTCTTCGGTAATTAAACAACAACAATCATCGGGTCATGGGATCTTGCGCGACAGCGCGTAGCGTCCCAGCAGCTCGGCGACCAGCAGCAACAGGCCGGCAAGCGCGAAGGGGAAGTACTTCTCGTCTTTCTTGCTAAAGTGCTTCACCTCTATCCGGCTCTTCTCCAGCTGGTCGATCTCCGCATAGATCTGCTCCAGCTTCTGGTTATCGGTGGCCCTGAAATAGCGTCCGCCGGTCATGTCGGCGATCCTCGTCAGTATCTCCTCGTCGATCTCCACCTCCATTTGCTGGAGCACGATGCCATAGCCCGTGTTCACCGGGTAGGGGGCCTCCCCCATCGTCCCGACGCCGATGGTGTAGACCCGGATGCCGAACGTCTTGGCGAGTTCCGCGGCGGTCACCGGGGCGATGGATCCGCGGTTATTCACGCCGTCGGTCAGCAGGATGATCACGCGGGACTTCGACGGGCTATCTTCTAACCGGTTGATGGCGCTCGCCAGTCCCATCCCGATGGCAGTCCCGTCGGTGATCATCCCGCTCTTGATCTCCTTCATCACGTTGATCAGCACCGCGTGATCCGTCGTCAGCGGGCTTTGCGTGAAGCTCTCGCCGCTGAACACCACCAGACCGATCCGGTCGCGCGGCCGTTCGATGATAAACTTCGTGGCCACCTCCTTCGAGGCCTCCAGGCGGTCGGGCGAGAAATCGCGGGCCAACATGCTGGTGGAGATGTCCAGGGCCAGCATGATATCGATGCCCTCGCTCTCGTATTCCTGCCAGGAGTTGCTCGACCGCGGGCGGGCAAGCGCCACCACCAGCAGCGCGATCCCCGACAGCCGGGCCGCGAACAAGACGTGACGCCACCGCGCCCGCGTCCCCCGCTTTATCCCCCGGAACACCCGCAGGCTCGAGTACTGCATGTCGGCGCGGGATTCCCTCTCCTTGAAGACGTACCACACCACCATCGGCGCCATCACCAACAGTATCCAGAAATACCCGGGGCTTGCAAATTCAAAGTCAGACATAACCTTCATTTAATGATTGACACCATCCTCCTCTTCTTCCGCCGCGCGGCGGGCCTTGGCCGCTTCCTCTCGTTCCTTCTCCTCGGCCCTTCGTTGTTGCACCCGTTCGTTGGTACGATTCACGAAATCGTAGGCCACGTTCAGGTGCAGCAACACTTCATCCGGCAGCGGCACGGCCCGCGCGAATTTCACCAGGTCAGCCGCCTCCAGCAGTTCCTCCAGCGCCGCTCTCTCCTGCTGCCCCACCTCCTCGCGTCCTTCCAGCAGCAGCAATATCTCTCGCGTCGTCTGTTCGAGCGCCGGGATATCCAGGTCGCCCTCCATGTACCCTCGCAGGGCGCTCGTCAGCCGCGTGTAATACTCTTTCATTCGCCCGTGCTGCCACGGTTTCTCCTCCCGGATCTCGTCAAGGGCCTGTATCGCCAGCACGTAGGGGGGAACCGGCGCCTTCTCGCGAGAGAACAGCGAACCGCGCGAACGCGAGCGAATGACCAGCACCACGATCCCCACCGCGACCGCCAGCACTACCCACCCCCACAGCACGTAAGGCCACGACTCCGACAGCCTCCACGGCGCGTCCTTCGGCGGCGCGATGTCCGCGTACCCCTTCTCCTCGTCCACCGCGTACGTGTTCACGATCAGCGACAGGGGATCCGTCAGCAACACCGTCCGGTACCCCTCCCGTTCCACCTCGATCGGCAGCGCCGGGATCACGTAAACGCCCGTGTCGAAGGCCGTCAGCACGTACATCTCCTGCACCGTCACCCGCGCCTCTCCCCTCCCCCGGGTCGAATCCCGCGCCGGCCCCTCCAGGATCTCCACCCCCCGCGTCACCGTGTCCTTCAGCAGCGGGAAGGTCACGCGCATCCCCTCTGCCGCCTTCACCTTGAGCGTCAGCCGCACCTGGTCGCCGATCAGCAAGTAGTTCGTATCCACTTCCGCGACGTACTCCACCTGTTGCGCCAGCGCCCCAGCCGTCGCCAGCCATCCCACTAACAAAAGCAATATTCCTTTCTTCATCGTCGTACATTTAATAACCGGCGCCCCGCCGTTGGAAAAGCGCCATCAACGCCCGGACGTAATCCTCGTCGGCCCGGATCGCCGCCACGTCCACGCCCGCTTGCTTGAACACCCTGTCCAGCTCCCGCTCGCGCTCCGCTGTCCGTCGCCGGAACTCCCTCCGCAGCTCCTCGTTCGAGGTATTCACCCACGCTCGCTCGCCGCTCTCGGCGTCCCGCAGGTAGAGCCAGCCGACGGGAGGCAACTCGCTCTCGCGGCGATCGTGCACGCGCAGCGCCACCACGTCGTGCTTCTTGTTTGCGATCACCAGCGGTCGCTCGAACGTCCCCTCGTCCATGAAATCGGAGATCACGAAACAGGTGCAACGCTTCTTGATCGCCCCCGTCAGGTAGCGCAGCGCCTCCCCGACGTTCGTCTGGCAACTCGCCGGCCGGAAGCCGATCAACTCGCGGATGACGTGCAAGATGTGCGTCCGGCCCTTCTTCGGCGGGATGAACTTCTCGACGCGATCCGAGAAGAAGATCACCCCGATCTTGTCGTTGTTCTGGATGGCCGAGAAGGCAATCACCGCGGCGATCTCCGTGATCTGGTTCTTCTTCAGGCGCGACATCGTGCCGAAATCCCGCGACCCGCTCACGTCGATCAGCAGCATCACGGTCAGCTCCCGCTCCTCCTCGAACACCTTCACGTAGGGGTGATTGTAGCGGGCGGTCACGTTCCAGTCGATCGCCCGCGTGTCGTCCCCGTAGCGATACTCCCGCACCTCGCTGAAGGTCATCCCGCGTCCCTTGAACGCCGAGTGGTACTCGCCCGCGAAAATGTTCCGCGACAGCCCCCTCGTCTTGATCTCGATCCGCCTGACCCGCTTCAATATATCCGCCGTCTCCATCGTCGTCGGTTAAGGCACCTCCACCGCGTTCAGGATCTCGCTCACGATCTCCTCGCTCGTCAAGTTATTAGCTTCAGCCTCGTAGCTCAGGCCGACGCGATGCCGCAGCACGTCGTGGCACACCGCCCGCACGTCCTCCGGGATCACGTACCCCCGCCTCCTGATAAAGGCGTACGCCCGCGCCGCCTTCGCCAGGTTGATGCTCGCCCGCGGCGACGCCCCGTAGGCAATCATGGCCGCGAACTTCTCCAGCCCGTGCTCGCCGGGGTTGCGCGTGGCAAAGACAATGTCGATGATATACCGCTCGATCTTCTCGTCCAGGTACACGTCCTTGACCACCTCCCTGGCCCGCAGCACGTCCTCCGGCTTCAATATCGTGTTCGCCGCCGGGAACTGCCGTCCCAGGTTTTCCCGGACGATCGCCCGCTCCTCCTCCTTCCCCGGGTAGCCGATCACCACCTTGAGCATGAACCGGTCCACCTGGGCCTCGGGCAGCGGGTAGGTGCCCTCCTGCTCGATCGGGTTCTGCGTGGCCATCACCAGGAAGGGATCGTCCAGCTTGTAACTGGTCTCGCCGATCGTCACTTGCCTCTCCTGCATCGCCTCCAGCAGCGCCGACTGCACCTTGGCCGGCGCCCGGTTGATCTCGTCGGCGAGCACGAAGTTGGCGAACACCGGCCCGCGCTTGACCGTGAATTCCTCGCGCCGCTGGGAATAGATCATGGTGCCGATCAGGTCGGCCGGCAGCAGGTCGGGGGTAAACTGCACGCGGCTGAACTTGGCGCTGATCACCTCCGCGAGGGTATTGATCGCGAGGGTCTTTGCCAGTCCCGGCACGCCCTCCAGCAGGATATGGCCGTCGGCCAACATGCCGATCAGCAGGCCCTCCACGAGGTGTTTCTGACCGACGATCACCTTGTTCATCTCCATCGAGATCATGTCCACGAACGAACTTTCTTGTTGTATCCTTTCGTTCAACGCTTTTATATCCACGTTATTCATATTCCTGTTTATTTTGGTACGTTACTTGTTTTCGAGTGGCCAAAAGTAGGACATCTCCCCCCGAAACATTAACACTCCCCACCTAAAAAATGTTAACCCCCCTTTTAAGGTTTTCTCAAAAATCACCCGGCGCCGCCCCGGGCCCGGCGCGCTTCCCCGCCCGCGAGTCCGGTTTTTTCCTGCCGCCGGGCAAACGACCGCTCTTCCTCAGCGCCTGATCCAGCAGGTACTGTATCTGCCCGTTGACGCTGCGAAACTCATCGGCAGCCCATCGTTCAATGGCCTCCATCGTCTCGCTGTCCACGCGCAGGACGAAACTTTTATTCTTTCCCTCCTTGTCTTTCGCCATAAGAACAAGCCGCTCGCCTGCTTAATGATACAACGTGCCGGTATTAACAATCGGCTGGGCGCGATCCTCGCCGCAAAGCACGACAAGGAGATTGGACACCATCGCCGCCTTTTTCTCGTCATCCATTTCGATAACGCGCTCCTCGGAAAGTTTCTCCAGGGCATGTTTCACCATGCCCACCGCCCCGTCGACGATTCTTTCGCGAGCGGCGATAATCGCGTCCGCCTGCTGACGACGCAACATCACGGCGGCTATTTCCGGCGCGTACGCCAGGTAATTGATCCGCGCTTCCACGACCTCGATCCCCGCAAGCGCCAGCCGTTCATTCAGCTGCTTTTCCAGGATATCGTTCATCTCCTCGCCTCCGGAGCGCAACGTGAGTTTCTCGCGGCCACTCCCCGCGTGATCGTAGGCATACATCCCGGCGACCTGCCGTAAAGCCGCGTCGCCTTGCACCTTCACGAAATGTTCGTACGAGTTCATCTTCTCGCTCGCCTCATCGCCGGTCTTTGGCTGGAACGCGGTCGTTCTGGTCGCTTGGGTGGCATTGGTGGTATTGTCGATATCGAACGACGCCTTGTACGTGTCGACGACCTTCCAGACAATCACCTGCCCGATCATGATCGGGTTACCGCTTTTGTCGTTCACCTTAATCGGTTCGGCGTCCAGGTTGCGGGCGCGCAGGATGAGTTTTTTCTTCGCGTAAAACGGGTTCACCCAGAAGAATCCGTTTTCTTTCACCGTCCCCTCGTACTTCCCGAAGAAGAGCATCACGCGCGCCTCGTTCGGCTCGATCTGCATGTAACCGGCAAACGCGATGATCGAAAAAACAAACAACGGGATATCCACCGCGAGAACAATACCCATCAACCAGCCGCGCATGCCCGGCAAAGACTGCAGGCCAAAACCGGCTATTGTCGCGAACAACACGAGCAGGTTAAGCACCAGAACCGGCACGCCGGCCAACTTCATTCCATCGAACTTTTCTTCTTTTGTTTTCATCATAGCATAAATTAGAGTGATATTATTTTGATATCGCGAAGGTATGCACATCTATCAGGAAAACAAACAATCGCCAATATTTTTTTTCATAGGTGAAAGACAGCATATACACCATCGCGCTGAGGTCCGACGGGGGGACTCCATGCTCGGGAAAAGCCCTTGCGAGCGACGCTCGCAAGGGCGCGAGCAACGCTCGCATGGACCCGAGCAACGCTCGCATGGATGCGAGCGACGCTCGCATGGACCCGAGCAACGCTCGCATGGACCCGAGCGACGCTCACTCGAACGCACCCATTGGGAGATCGGACGAGCGTCGTGGAGGGAACGAGTGTGATTACCGGGGGTGAGCGCGG
>JAIROI010000003.1 GCA_031257615.1 Odoribacteraceae bacterium | reverse complement strand
GTTTTCAAATTCTGTAACTCCTAACGTTAGGAGGTGAGGGTCGTTTTCGCGTTCAGAAACTCCTAACGTTAGGAGGTCGGGTGCGTTTTCGCATTCAGAAACTCCTAACGTTAGGAGATTGCACGCGTTTTCGCGTTCTGACACTCCTAACGTTAGGAGGTTGGTCTTTAAATTTGAGAATCGACCTCCTAACGTTAGGAGGTTGGTCTTTTAATTCCCGGATTACCCTCCCGCGTTCAGGAGGTTAGCAATGAAATTTTCAGGCGAACCTCCTATATGTAGGAGGTCGGGAATGAAATTTTCAGGCGAACCTCCTATATGTAGGAGGTCGGAGATGAATTTTTCGACTGACCTTCCCCGGCGCGGGCGGGTTGTTATTTCTTTTTCTCGACGGAGAAGCCGAATTTGCCGAGGCGGCGGCCAAGGGAGAAGTATTCGCCGTGGGAGTAGACGAGGGGGAGGGCCGCGGCGAGGTCGAATTTGCCGGTGACGGGGTCGAGGTATTTGTCGTCGGCGCGGACGTTGAGTACTTCGGAGAGGAAGAGGTCGTGGGAGCCGAGGGGGATGACGTCGCGGACGCGGCATTCGATGCATAGCGGTGATTCCTCGATGATGGGGGCGCGGACGGTGAGGGCTGGGGAGGGGGTGAGGCGAGTTTCGCGGAACTTGTCGTGGTCGCGGCCGGAGCGCGCGCCGCACCAGTCGGTGGCGCGGGCCATGGGGACGGTGGTGAGGTTGATGACGTATTCGCGGAGGCGGAGGAGGATGGCGTGTGAGTGGCGTTGGGGGCGGACGGAGATGTAGCAGAGGGGGGGATCGGAGCAGAGGGTGCCGACCCAGGAGATGGTGAGGAGGGTGTATTCGTCGGGGGTGGCGCCGCAGCTGACGAGGACGGCGGGGAGGGGGTAGATCATGTTGCCGGGTTTCCAGTCGTGTTTCATGGGGCGAGGAGTTGTTGGGCGTTTCCGCTGAGGAGGAGGAGTGAGAGTTCGGATGTTTTGGCCTGGTACATGGCGGTGAATTTGCGTTCGGAGGCGTCGATGTATGTTTTTTGGAATTGTCGGAAGTCGATGCCGGAGAGCACGCCGAGTTTGTACATGACGAGGGCTTCGTTGAGGTTGTTTTCGGCGATGTTGGCGCTTTCGCTTTCGAATTTTAGCATGAGGAGGTTGCTTTTGTAGGCGTTGTGGAGGAGGGCGAGGTCGCTGAGCAGTTCTTTTTCGGTTTCGCGGAGTGTCCATTCGTTGTTGTTTGCCTCGAGGCGGGCGTTTTGTTGTTTGACGCGTTGTTGGAGGCGGTTGAAGATGGGTATGTTCATGGAGAATCCCCACTGGATGCCGTTGGCGGCCGCGTCGGGGCGGGCGCGGGTGTAGGCGGAGGCGAGGTCGATGGTGGGGAGGAGGGCGGCGCGCGCTCGTTTGTAGTCGAGGATGGAGACGCGTTGGCGGGCGCGGGCGATTTTGAGGAGGATGTTTTTTTCGAGGGTGTTTTTTTGTAGTTCTTGGGGGAGGAGCGGGGGTGCCATGACGATGGTGTCGCGGATGTAGTCGCGGAGTTGGAGGTTGTCGTTCATGAGTTTGTTGAGGGTGATGTAGGCGCTTTCGAGTAGTTCTTGCTGGTGCGTGTAGGAGGCGCTGTCGGCGTGTAGGTCGACGATGGCTTGTTTGGCTTCGAGTCCGGAGATTTTTTTGATTTGGTAGCGGAACTGGGCGTCTTCGTATCGTTCGCGGGAGAGTTGGAGGGCGTGTCGGGTGGCGGCGAGGCGGTATTGCTGGACGACGACGTTGTAGTAGAGGGAGCAGACTTGGGTGACGAGGTCTTCGATGGCTTGTTGTAGTTGTAGTTCGCCGATGTTTTGGAGTTCTCCGAGTCGTTCCCTGGCGACGAACATGTCGAGTCCGTCGAATATTCTCCAGTTGAGGGCGACGGCGGCGGAGAGGGTGTTCGGGTTGGGGTCTCCGGGTGTTTGGGATTGCCTGACGGCGGCGGAGAGGGTGGGGAGCAGGGGGGTGACGTTGGCGTCGTTGGCGGCGATTTGGGCGTTGTTTCGTTTTATTTTGATGGAGTAGTTGGATTGGATGGCTTGCAGGATGCAGTCCGCGAGGTTTTTTTCTTGGGCGGGGGCGGCGGTGGTGGCGAGCAGGGCGATGGCGATGGCCGCGATGGTGTTTTTGTTCATGTGTCAGTCGTTTATTTCTTCGATGGTGTGGGTGTTTTTGGTCGAGAGGTAGGTGTACATGGCGGGGATGACGAAGAGGGTGAGGAGCGTGGAGAAGATCATTCCGCCGATGACGGCGATTCCCATGGCGACTCGGCTTTCGGCTCCGGCTCCGGTGGCCGCGGCCATGGGCAGGATTCCGAGGACGGTGGCGAAGCTGGTCATGAGGATGGGTCGGAGGCGGGCGACGGATGCTTCCCGGACGGCTTCTCGCGCGGGGAGTCCGGCTCGTTTGCGCTGGTTGGCGAATTCGACGATGAGTATGCCGTTTTTGGAGACGAGTCCGATGAGCATGATGACGCCGATCTGGCTGAATATGTTCATGGTTTGTTGGAAGTACCAGAGGGCGATCAGGGCTCCGCCGAGGGCGAGCGGGACGGTGAACATGATGATGAGGGGGTCTCGGAAGCTTTCGAACTGGGCGGCGAGGACGAGGTATATGAAGACGAGGGCGAGGGCGAAGGCGAACATGAGGCTGGAGGAGCTTTCGACGAAGTCTTTGGAGGGGCCGGAGAGGGTGGTTTTGAAGTCGTCGTTGAGGACTCTCGCGGCGATGCGGTCCATTTCTTCGAGTCCCTGTGAGATGGTGACGCGGCGGGCGAGTCCGGCGGAGACGGTGGCGGAGACGAAGCGGTCGTAGCGGAAGAGTTGTGGCGGCATGGAGCTTTCTTCCGTGGTGATGAGGTTGTCGAGGTGGATGAGTTGTCCCTCGTTGTTGCGCACGTGGACGCGTTTGAGGTCGTCGGGCTTGTTTCTGTTGGCGCGGTCGATCTGGCTCAGGATCTGGTATTGTTTTCCGTTCATGATGTAGTAGCCGACTCGTTGCTCGCTCATCGTGAGTTGGAGTGTCTGGGCGATGTCCTGGACGGAGACGCCCATGACGGCGGCCTTGTGCCTGTCGATCTTGATCGTCAGTTCGGGTTTGGTGAACTTCAGGTCGACGTCCGAGGCCGAGAAGAGGGGGCTTTGTCCTACTTCTTCCATGAATCGCGGCAGCGCTTCTTTGAGGTCGTCGAGGTTTTTGGCCTGGATGACGTAGGAGATGGGGAGGCCGCCGCGCCCGCCGCCGAAGGTTTGTTGTTGCGAGACGATCGTGCGCGCGCCGGTGAATTGTCGCACGTGGACGGCCAGCTCGTCGGCGATCTCTTGTTGTGTCCGCTCGCGTTCGTCCGGCCGTCGTAACCACACGTTGAGGTTCGAGCGGTTGGCGCCGCCCCCGCCGACGAAGCTCACGATCTGCGATTGCTCCGGCACGCTTTTCTCGACGAAGGCCGTCAACTCGTCGGCGTACCTGTCGATGTACTCGAAGGTGGTTCCCTCGGGCGCCGTGGAGTTGACGCGCACGCTGGAGCGGTCTTCCACCGGCGCCATCTCGGCGGGCAGGGCCTGCCAGAGGTAGAGGATGAGCGCTCCCGTGGCGGCGATGATGATCGCGCCCCAGTAGCGGCGGCGCAGGAAGCGGTCGAGCCAGCGGCGGTAGAGGTCGTTGAGGCCGACGAAGAAGGGTTCGGTCTTCCGGTAGAGCCATCCCTGGCTGCTCGCGCGGCTGACGAGTTTCGTCGAGATCATGGGGGTGAAGGTCAGGGCGACGAAGGCCGACGCGGCTACCGCGCCCGCGATGACCAGGCTGAACTCGCGGAAGAGTCGCCCCGTGGCGCCTTCGAGGAAGACAATCGGGATGAATACCGCCACGAGGACGATGGTCGTGGCCACGATCGCGAAGAAGATCTCGTTGGCTCCCTTGAAGCCCGCCTGCAGGGGCGACATGCCCTCCTCGACTTTCGCGTAGATGTTCTCCATCATCACGATCGCGTCGTCCACCACCAGGCCAATCGCCAGCACGAGCGCCAGCAGCGTCAGGATGTTGATCGAGAAGCCGGCCGCGTACATCACGAAGAAGGAGGCGATCAGCGACACGGGGATCGTCAGCACCGGTATCAACGTCGTGCGCCAGCTCCGCAGGAACGCGAAGATGATCAAGACGACCATGATGAACGCTTCGATGATCGTGTGCTGCACTTCCGTGATCGAGTCCCGGATGAAGGTCGTGTTGTCGAAGGAGATGCTCGCCTCGATGTCCGTCGGGAGATCTTTTTCCAGGTCGTCCATCACGTCGTAGGCCCGGTTCGCGATGTCGATGTAATTCGCTCCCGGCTGCGGTATCAGCGCGCAGTTGACCATCGGGATCCCGTTGCGCTTGGAGATGCTCCGCGTGTTCTCCGCGTCGACCTCCGCCGCGCCGACGTCCCGGAAGCGCGTCACCCGGTTTCCTTTCCGCGACACCACCATGTTGTTGAAATCCTCGATCGACGTCAATCGTCCCAGCGTGCGTATCGTCAGTTCCGTGTTATCCCCCTCGATGCGTCCCGACGGCAGCTCGATATTCTCCCGGCTCACGGCCGACTGCACGTCCATCGGCGTCAGCCCGTGGGCGGCCAGTCGCGCGGGATCCATCCGCAGGCGCACCGAGTAGCGTTTCTCTCCCCAGATGTCCACGTTGCTCACGCCGGGGATCGTCTGCAGGCGCTCCTTGTAATAATTCTCCGCGTAGCGGCTCAGCTCGATCAGGTCGCGCGAGTCGCTCCGCAGCGAGATGCCGAGGATCGGCTGCGAGTCCGCGTCGGCCTTCGACACCGTTGGCGGGTCCATGTCCCGCGGCAGCCGCCGTTGCACGCCCGACACCTTGTCTCGCACGTCATTCGCCGCCGTCTCCAGGTCCACCTCCAGGTGAAACTCCACGGTGATCCTGCTCGAACCGTCGCGGCTGGAACTACTCAACGACCGGATGCCCGGGATGCCGTTCAACGCCGCCTCCAGCGGTTCCGTCACCTGCGTCTCGATCACGTCGGCGTTCGCTCCCACGTAACTCGCCGACACGGTGATGATCGGGGGATCGACGCTCGGGTAGTCCCGGATACCTAAATACGAAAAGCCGATCACCCCCAGGATGATCAGCACCAGATTCAGCACCGTCGCCAGCACGGGACGCTTGATGCTTGTAGAGGAAATGCTCATGTGATATACCTTATATTATAGTACGCGCGACATTACAGTACCCGCACGTTGACCGCCGCGCCCTCGCGCAACTGCATCAGCCCGGTCGTCAACACCGTGTCGCCGACCTGTATCCCGGCGGTGACTTCCACGTCCTTGTTATCGCGGCTCTCGATCTCGATCGGCACGCTGGCCGCCCGGCCGTTCCGCACCATCCACACCCGCTTGCCGGCCATCTCCGGCACCACCGCCTCCGTCGGCACCCGGATAAATTCCTCCTCCGAGAACGCGATCTCCCCCTCCAGGAAAAGACCGGACAACAGCCCCGCGCGATTCTCGTAGCGTCCCCGCACCAGCACCTTACGCGTCGCCGCGTCCGCCTGCGGGTCGATCGAGCAAACTTCCGCCACGATGTCCTCGTCAATGCCCCGCGCGTGAAACGTCACCCGCTTCCCGGGCGACAGCGCGTTCCAGTACTGCTCCGGAAGGTAAAACTCCACCCGCAGCACCGAGTTGTCCGTCAGCGTCGCCACCGGCGCGCTTTGTTGCACGTGGCTACCCTCGCTCACGTGACGAAACCCGATCTGCCCGTCGAAAGGAGCGCGAATCTCCGTCCGGTCGATCTTCACCTGCAACAGCTCGATGTCGGCCAGCAGGATGTTGTACTCCGTCTCCAGCTCCTGGTACGACTCGAGGCTCACCGACTCCCGGTTCAGCAACTCCTGCTGCCGCCCCAGCTTCACCTCCAGCAACTGCTTCTGGTACATCGACCGCGTCAGCTGCGCCTGCAGGTCCGCGTCGTCCACCTTCAGCAACAAATCGCCGCGCTTCACCCGGTCGCCATCGTTAAAGTTCACGCGCACCACGCGCCCCACCGTCTCCGACACCAGCTCGACCACCTGGTTCGGGTACAACTCCCCGTTCACCGGATACCGATCCACCGCCTTCGAAAGCCGCGCCACGATACCCGTCACCGGCAACGCCCCGCCGCCGCCCCGCGCCGGGGGCATCGAAGAGGCAGAAGAAGAGCTGGGATACACGCCCAACCGCGGAACCAATAACACTCCAACGACGACAAGCGGCGTCCCCACTTGTAAAACTCGCTTCACGATCTTGTTCATGACATACCATATTAATACTTGCTAAAACTCCGGGAAATTTCCCCGTTTCATCGACCCGCGCGGGCGACATTTCTATCGACATCAAAAGTGCGAGAAAGTTTAGAACCCCTCAGTTAAGACTTTGTTAAAACATGTATCCACCCGGACAGCGCCCCCGCCAACGGCAACCCTCCCTCCCGACCCCCGGGAGCGTCGCGCGCCCTCTCCGCGGCGTTTGGAGACCAGCCGGATAGCGCCCCGCCGCGGCCCCCTCCCGAAAATAACGCGAGGGCCACTTTGAAATACCGCGGAAAATCCGCTACTTTGTAGCCAAAAGTAAATCAACACATGGAAAAAACATGGGTCGTCAACCCGCCGCCTGACGAGAAAAAAATAAAACAACTATCCGAAGCGATCCCCTGTAGCCCGATCATCGCGAGCCTACTGCTGCAACGAGACGTCACCTCGGCGGAGGCCGCCCGCGCCTTCTTCAACCCCGCGCTCGACATGCTCCACGATCCATTCCTCATGAAAGACATGGACAAAGCCGTGGACAGGATCGACCGCGCCGTCGCCAACAACGAGGACGTCATGATCTACGGCGACTACGACGTCGACGGCACGACCGCCGTCGCCCTCCTCTATAAACACTTCAAAAGCCTCTTCCACCGCCTCGAATACTACATCCCCATGCGCTACGTCGAAGGATCGGGAATATCCATCCGCGCCATCGACATGGCCGTCGAACGCGGCGTCTCGCTGATGATCGTCACCGACTGCGGCGTCAAATCCATCGAACAGGTCGACTACGCCCGCCGGAAAGGCCTCGACGTCATCATCTGCGACCACCACACCACCGGCGAGGAAATCCCGAACGCCGTCGCCGTCCTCGACCCCCGCCGCGTCGACTGCCCGTACCCCTACAAGTGGCTCAGCGGTTGCGGAGTCAGCTTCAAACTCGCCCAGGCATACAACCTCCGCCGGGGACTCCCCATGAAAAAACTCCACGCCATGCTCGACCTCGTCTGCGTCAGCATCGCCAGCGACATCGTCCCCGTCACCGGGGAAAACCGCGTCCTCGCCCGCTTCGGCCTGCTGCAACTCAACACCAACCCCTGCCTCGGACTCAAGACAATCATCGGAAACGCCGCCACCCGCGAGCTTACCATCAACGACGTCGTCATACGCGTCGGACCAAAAATCAACGCCGCCGGACGCATGGAGTCGGGAGACAAATCCGTCGAACTCCTCCTCGCCGAAGAAGAGAGCGAGGCAAGACGAGTTGCAGAAAGCCTCGACGCCTTCAACGACAGACGAAAAAAACTGGACCACGAAATCACCGAAGAAGCCCTCAAATCCATCCGCGACAACGGCGAAAAAGCCACCGTCCTCTACAACCCCGGATGGCACAACGGCGTCATCGGCATCGTCGCCCTCCGACTCATGGAACACTACTACCGCCCCACCGTCATCCTCACCGAAGCAGAAGGCGTCGTCATCGGATCCGCCCGTTCCGTCGAGGGATACGATCTCTACGAGGCCATCTCGCGCTGCAGCGAGCACCTCATCAACTACGGAGGCCACAAGTACGCCGTCGGACTCACCCTCGAACGCCGGCAAATCGACGCCTTCCGCGCCGCCTTCCAGCGCGTCGTGAGAGAAACCATCCCCGACGCCCTCACCCGCCCGCAGATCAACATCGACGCCCGCGTCCAACTCGACGACGTCACCCCCGAACTCTATAACACCCTCCAACAATTCGCGCCCTTCGGCCCCGACAACGCCTCCCCCGTCTTCCTCACCACCGGACTCAGCGACTTCGGAACGAGACAAGTCGGCCGGCAAAAAGAACACCTCCAACTACAAGTCATCGACGACGCCCGGGCGCGAGACTGCGACGAATCCAGACCCCGCGTCTACACCGACCGCGGCGGGATCGCCTTCGGAATGGGCAACCTCTACCCCCGGATCGCCAACGGCGAGATCTTCGACGTCTGCTACACCCTCCAACGCAACGAACTCTCGAGAAAAGAAAACGACGTCCAGATGCTCGTCCGCGACATACGCTTCCAAAACAACAGGTAATGCTCTCCCTCTCCTCGCGATTAGTAGAAAAAGCGGTCGAACAATTCGCCTCCCTCCCGGGCATAGGCAGAAAAACCGCCCTCCGCTTCGTCCTCCACCTCATCCGCCGCGACAAAGATTCCGTCTCCGCCTTCATCGACGCCATCCGCCACCTCAAAGAATCCATTCGCGAGTGCGACGTCTGTCACAACATCGCCGACCGCGAGCGTTGCGACATTTGTCTTGACCCGCGCCGGGACGCCGAAGTCATTTGTATTGTCGAGAACATCCAGGACGTCATCTCCATCGAGTCCACCGGCCAGTACCGCGGCGTTTACCACGTCCTTGGCGGCGTCATATCCCCCGTCGACGGCGTCGGCCCCGGAGACATCCGCGTCGAATCCCTCCTCCGCCGTCTCGACGCCCGCCTCGCCCGCGAGGTCATCTTTGCCCTCGGCGCCACCATCGAGGGCGAGACCACCGCCTACTACATCTACAAGAAACTACCCCACAGGGATCAACTCGTCATCACTACCCTCGCCCGCGGCATCTCCATCGGCAACGACCTCGAGTATGTCGACGAACTCACCCTCGGCCGCTCCATCGTCAACCGCGTCCGCTTCGAACCCTGACCCCATTTTTCCCCGAAAACGACTCGTTTTTCGCGTGTAGGAATGTTAAATCCGTTTCGGTTTTCGTGTCTCCTGCACGCGGGAGGGTCGTTTTCGTTTCTTATCTCGAAACTCCTAACGTTAGGAGGTAGGTTGTAAATT
>JAIROI010000024.1 GCA_031257615.1 Odoribacteraceae bacterium | reverse complement strand
TTCGTCCGATGATTGGACGACTTCGTCCGATGATTGGACGACTTCGTCCGATGATTGGACGACTTCGTCCGATGATTGGACGACTTCGTCCAATGACTGGACGACTTCGTCCGATGATTGGACGACTTCGTCCAATGACTGGACGACTTCGTCCGATGACTGGACGACTTCGTCCAATCACTCGGCGACTTCGTATAATCAGTCTTGGATGACCCCTTCGATGATCCCGCCGGCTACAAGGTCGTTGCCGGCGTAGATCGCGAGGCTTTGGCCGGGGGCAATGGCCGTAGCGACTTCCGTGAATTCAATGAGGAGGCCGTCGGGCGAGGGAAGGACGACGGCAGGCGTTCCGGCGTCGCGGTACCTGATCTTGGCGGTGACGGGAAGGCCGGGGGGAAGGGGGAAAGAGGGCGTACAATTAACGCCGCGGCACGCGGGCGCGGCGCGACATTTTCGGGGGAAGATTTTCTCGTTAGGGGGAAAGAGTGTACATTCGCGGCGCAATGGTTCCGAGATCCCGGCGCGATGGCGATCGGGAACAAGGAGAATAGGGAATGCCGCGCGAATCGGCAACAGTAACCGCTGCTGTGAGTTCCTGCTCGCGAAAGCGAGTAAAAAGACCGGAACAAGCCACTGGGGAAGCCCCGGGAAGGCTCCGGGAAGGGAACAAGTCAGAAGACCTGCCCTTGCGCGAGGATTTTACGCCTACGGTTCATGGGTGGTAGCCAATTCGATGTATAGTATCCCGTCCGGGCTTCCCGCTCGCGTACATCGTAGCTGTAAAACCGCGAAATAATAATGTCTAACTTTTACAGCGTGAAGAAAAGCAAAAGTTTACTCGTCAGCGCCCCGGGTTGCCCGGGGGAAAGCGCCTCGCGAACCGGGCGAGAATCGCGATTGTTTCCCATTAAAAACTGAAATATGAAACAGATGAAATGTATGCAGTGTCTATTTTTTGTCGCGGCCGCGTTGTTACTCGCGTGTTGCGGCGACGAGCAGGGCGTAGACCCGGGGAGTCCGGTGATCTCGTTTTTTCCTGCCGGTCAGGAGCGCGTGGTGAGGGTCGGCGACAGCGTCGTGTTGTCTGCCGTGGTTGACAACGCCGCGCGGCCCGTTTTCTCGTGGAAGACGGGGGGTAAGATCGTGTCGACGGAGCGCGTTTACGCGTTTCGTGCCGGGCGGGTAGGGGACTATTTCGTGAATCTCCGCGTGGACGCCGATAACGGGTCGGCAGAGGAACAAGTCAAGGTGTCTGTATTAGAGGTGTTGCCGCCGCGCATCACGTTGCCCTCCTCGGTGATTGCTTTCGCGGGGATTGACAAGATTTTCGCGGCCGAGGGCGAGTGGGCGGAGGGCGCCAGGTACGTTTGGCGTTTGGAGGGCGAGGTCGTGGGGGAAGACAGCGCGTACGTTTTCCACCAGACGGAGATCAGGCCCTACGCGCTCACCTTGCGCGTGACAACGGACGACGGGCAGGATCTGAAAACGATCAACGTGACGGTGTTACCCGAGCAATCCCCGGAGTTGTTCTTTGACAACGGGCGCTATCGTTCCCCGGCCAATGCCGGCGAGCGGCGCGCGATGACGGTGCCGGAGGGTCGGACGTTGGTACTTGCCCCGGTGATGCTTAACATTCCCAGCCCCGCGACTTTCGAGTGGAAGGTGGACGGGGTCTTGCAGGCGGCCGCGGGGGAATACTTCGCGTTCGCGCCGGCGGCGGGGAAGTATAACGTGACGGTGACCGAGCGAAGTAGCGGCGCCACCGGGGAAGTCGAGGTGACTTGCACCGCTCCCGAGGGCACGTACCGCCGAACGGGCGGGGCGACGAGGTACGCCGCGAATGCTTTCCACTACATGCCCGCGCCCGGCCAATTCGTGAATAGTATCGCGGCCGCGACGCCGGAGGCCGCCCTGGGCGCGTTGAAGGCATGGTGCGGTAGGGAGGGATCTTACTTTCACATCGGCGCGTTTGGCGGGTACTATATTGTTGGCTTTGACCATAGCGTGGAGAACAAGGCAGGCGTTCCCGACCTGGCTATCGGGGGCAATCCTTTCGCGGGCTGGTGCGAGTCGGGCATCGTGTGGGTCATGCAAGACGAGAACGGGAACGGGCTGCCCGACGATACCTGGTACGAGTTGAAAGGCAGCGAGACAGGCAAGCCCGAGACCAGGCAACGCTACGCGCTCACGTATTACCGCCCCTCCGCCGATAACCTGCCCCCGATTTGGATGGATAACATGGGGCGCACGGGTTCCGTGAACCGGGTTGGGGGATATCCCCGCTTTATCACAGAGGATTACTACACGCTCGTCGGCACTTGCCTCAATTCCACTTTTGGTACGATCGGCGGCCTGGAGAGTTCCCGGTGTTACGACTGGGGTTACGTGGACAGCATCAATAACAGCGCGGAACGCCCCGCGAGCGGTCAGTTTTGGATCGAGGATGCCGTGCAAGTGGACGGTTCGCCCGTCAACCTCAAGTTTATCGACTTCGTCAAGGTGCACACGGCCGTCAACGCGCAGGGGGCGGCTGTCGGAGAGGTGTCCACCGAGTCTTACATCCCCATCGACCTGAATTTTTAACGCTTAACCCGGATTAACATGTACAACATCATACGACTCGCGGCCCTCGCCCTCCTGTTCGCGGCGTGCGCCCCCACCGAAGAGCCTTTCAAGGGAACAGACAGTAGTGTCCTTGCCTTCAGCCTGCAACAGGGCCAATCCATTTTCGATGCCGCCATCGCGGGCGATCTCATCACCGTCACCGTCCCCGAGGGCCTCTCGCTCAACCTGGCGCGGGCCTCGGTGCGGGTCAGCGAGGGGGCGACCATTGCCCCGGATCCCGCCGGGATCGACGCCTGGGAAGAAGAGCGATTGTTCGTGGTCACCGCTCGCGATGGCTCTCGCACAGTGTATAAATACACGGTAGCCCGCGAGGGCCTCGTCCGCGAGGGCGCCGTGACCCTGCTCACGCGGGAAGACCTGGAGCGCTTCGGTCAGTCGGGCGTCACGCACATTGATGGCGATCTCGTCATCGGCGCTCTCGCGGGCGCCGATTCCATTACCTCCCTGGCGCCCCTGTCCGCGCTGCGAGAGGTGGTTTACGGCGTCACCCTCCATCCCACGTGCGCCTTCGCCGATCTCACTGGATTACATAACCTGCGGAGCGTTGGCGGCACTTTTCTGGTAGGCGCGTTGCCTCGTCTCGAGGCCTTCGCGTTGCCTGCCTTGCGGCGCGCCGGCGGTATATCCGTCGCGAACGCGACGACGGTTGTCGTCGATCTTCCTGAACTCGAGGAAATCTCTGACGCCCTCGAGCTAAACTGCCCGCTCTTCCGGCTACAATTGCCGGCCTTGCAACGCACTACTTCCCTGCGATTCACCACCGCTTCCTCCGGCGCCGCTGCCGTGATCGAGGAAATCGCGCTGCCGGCCCTGACCGAGACCGCGGGGGGAATAAGCGTGTCGAATTTCAAGAGCCTCACTGCCCTTAGACTGCCCAAACTGAGGAAGATGGGTGGAGACCTCCTCTGCGGCTCGGCCGACGTCCTGACCTTCATCTACGCGCCCTTGTTGGAGGAGGTTGCAAAGATTTCGCTCAGTAATCTCGGTTCGTTGGCCGAGATCGACATGCCTTCACTGGTGAAAGCGAGCGCGCTGTACGCCGACTGTAAAAACCTGAGTGTCCTATCCTTCCCGGCGCTGACGCGCGCCGGATCCCTCGAGATCAGGAACGCCCCCATTGCCGCTTTGAACGAATTCCGCTCCTTGCAAGAGGTGGGCGCGGCGTCGTTTTACAATCTCCCCAAGCTGACCAAGGTGTCATTCCCCCTTACTCTCAAGCGCCTTGACGCGCTCGCGGTGGACTACCGCACCGGCTACGGCGCCCTTTCCGAGGTCAACGTGAAGGGCATACAGGTGGGCGCCCTCTCGCTGCTGGCCGAGGCAACGCGCGCTAAACTCGTTGGCGATGAAGTCTTCGCAGGCACGTTGAAGATCGATCCGTACCCCGTTGCCGCGACCGCGGCCTCGGCGATCCCCTTCCCCGCGCTGGAGGGCTTCGCGGAGATCGACTCGCTCCACGTTTTATCCAGGGGCATGTTGCACCTGAACATGTCGGGCATACGCAAAGTGCGTCGCGGCGCCTTCATTCAAAACACCTCGGCCAACGCTCCGCAGACCTTTCAGCTCCCTGATCTCGACGAGGTCGGCGGAAATCTCACCATCAACTTCACCGCGATGGGCAAGAACACCACCTTCACCGCCGTCCGCTTCGACAAGCTAAGGCGGATCGGTGGCGCCTTCGCCTTCACCGCGCTCAGGGGCACGCCCAATACCCTTTCTTGCCCCGAGTTGGAGAGCATCGGCGGCGACTTTCTCCTGAGCACCTGCTACGACCGCTCCACGTACGTCGGCCTCTCCGCGCTCGACTTCCCCAAGTTGAGCGCCATCGGTGGAAAACTCGCCATCACCCCGGGCCACGCCTCTTACACCAACGCGAAACTCGCGTCTCTCGACGGCTTTTCCGCCCTCGTCAGCGTGCATTCCATCGACGTCTCGCGCCAGGCTGCCCTGGTCGATTACAGTGGTTTGCGGGCTGTCATCGGGAGCCTTTCCCCGGACTCCTGGACGGTCTCCGGCAACAGCTACAATCCCACCCTCCAGCAATTGCAAGCCGGCCAGTGGATCAAACCCTAACATCTATTTATAAGGTATCGTATGAAAAAAGCAACAATATATGCCCCCCTCCTCGCGTTTCTCCTTCTCGCGAGCTGCGGCGACGGGGGCGCGTTCTTTTACGGCGTTGACAACCACGTCCTCGCCTTCTCGCTCCGCCAGGACTCCTCGCTGCTCCGCGGCGTCGTCTCCCCCGGTTTGATTCGCCTTTCCGCGCCGGAGGGCCTCTCCCTCAACGGGGCAACGGTCGCGCTCGCGCTCAGCGAGAACGCCACCATCGAGCCGGACCCCTCCACCATCTCTGACTGGGACGAAGAACAAACGTTTACCGTCATCGCGCGCGACGGTTCCCGGAACATGTATCACTATCGCGTTGACAGATACCTCCGTTCCCACGCGGAAAATGTAGTCCTCCTCACCCAGGACGACGTCGAGGCCTTCGCGGCGACGCTCGACGTCGAGCAACTCGATGGCTCCCTGATCATCGGCGCGACCCGCGGCGAAGACTCCATCCGCACCCTGTCGCCGCTGGCCGGCCGCCTAAAAAGCGTCACGCGGAGCGTCATCATCCGGCCGACCTATGCCGGGGCTTCGCTCGATGGCCTTTCCGATAATCTTCGCCTCGCCGGCGAACTACTCGTGGACAACAACAGAATCAGGCGCGTGCAATTCCCCAAGCTCACCGCGATCAAGACCGACTTCGCGATCCGCGGGCACTACGCCACGAGCAACATCGACGCGATCGACTTCCCCGAACTGCTCGCCGTCGGTAAAAAATTCCTCGTCTCCCGCGTCGATGCCGCGCGCGCCGACTTCCCGAAATTGCAGCGCGTTGCCGGCTCTCTCGAGTACCACAACGTCTCCACGGCCGCCGGCCTCGGCACTCGCCTAAAGCACCTTACCTTCCCCCTCCTCGCGGACGTTGGCGGCGACCTGATCCTCGGCGAGATGGCCGTTCTCTCGCTCGCCGACCTCCCGAAGTTGCAGCGTATCGGTGGAGCCTTCGTCGTCAGGAACATGACCACGCTGGAAACCCTCTCCGCGCCTCTTCTCTCGCGCGTCTCCTCGTTGAATCTCCATTGCCCGGCCCTCGCCGACCTGGAATTGGACGCGCTTGCCGCCGTGGACGCCAACATTCAGTTAACTGCCCTCGAGACCCTCGATACCGTCGCCCTGCCGGCGTTGGAAACCTGCGGCGGCACCCTCACCTTTACCAATTTTAACCTGAATCCCGCCTGTTTCTCCTTCCCGCGACTCGAGCGCGCGGGCGGTATATATATCAGCACCAACGCGAAGGAGACGCGCTACCACTGCCCCCGTCTACGCGCTATCTCCGGCGATTTCCGCGTCATCAGCAACGCGATCACCTCCCTCGATGGCTTCCCCGCCCTCGAATCCATCGGCAAGCGCCTCAGCCTCGATTGCGCGTCCAGCCTCGCGTCCATCTCCGGCCTCTCGGCGCTCAAGGAGGTCGGTACCATTTATCTGCGCCATCTCCCGGCCCTCAAAAACATCGACTTGCGAGGCGTCCGGGTCGCCCAGCTCGATCTCCTGGGGACAACCGTTCCGGGCCTCTCGCTCACCGGTGACGACGCCTTCGAAGGAAACATCCGTCTCGGCGAATTTCCCGCGTCCCTCGCCGACATCTCCTTCACCGTCCAGGGATTCAAGATCATCGGGGGAATGGAAATCTTCGTCCCGGCGAACACTCCCGGAATCGACTTCTCGTTTCTGGAGCGCGTCACCGGCCCGCTCAAGATCGGTTTTTCCTCTACCAGCTCCACCGCCATCGCCCGCCTCCCCAATCTCCGGTCGGCCGGCAGCCTGGAGGTCGCGCAGGTCGATCAACTTGAAATACCTCTCCTCGAGACCATCACCGGCCACGCGCCCGTTTCCGACCTGCCTCCCCCCGGCCTGCGATGCGTCCCCGACGCGCTTGTCGCCCTCCGCGCGCCGCTCCTCAAGAGCATCGTCGGCGACCTCACCATCGCCGGCCCCGGCTCTCCGGGCAGCGCTACCGCGGGCATCGCCGACGCGCGCCCCCTCGCGACGATCTCTTTCCCAGCGCTGGAGGAGATCGACGGGACGCTCGTCATCCGCGGCGCGTCCAACACAAAATTCAGCGACCTGGGCGGTTTCCCCGCCCTTACCCGCGTACGAGGCGTTAACATCGCGCATTTCACGCGATTGCGCGATTTCTCTCCCCTCCGACGGGTCGTCCCCCTCGATAACCCCGCCAACTGGGTCGTCGTCGGGTGCGCCTACTCGCCTACCCACCAGCAAATGGTCGATGGCGCTCACACTCCGTAATTTCCCGGTGGACGTTCGCCTCGCGGGCGTCCACCATATATAGTTCACCATTAAATATCACGACACATGAAAAAGTACCTTTCCATCCTCATCATCCCGGCGCTGCTCGTCGCGTGTTACGACGACTCTCGACTCTGGAACAGCGTCAACGACCTCGAAGAAAAAATGCAAACGCTCGAAGAACAAGTCGCCAGGGCCAACGAAGACGTCGCCGCCCTGCAGTCCATCGTCAACGCCCTGAACGCGGGCAAAACCATCACCGCCGTCGATTCCTCCGCGACCGGCTACGCGATTTCCTTTAGCGATCGCTCGTCCCTGACCCTTCGCCACGGGAAAGACGGCGCCGACGCGCCCCTCGTCGGCGTGAAGGAGGATGCCGGCGTCTACTACTGGACAATCACTTCCGGCGCCTCCGAGACATGGATCACCACCACCGCCGGCGACCGCCTGCCCGTCTCCGGGAAGGACGGCGCGACCCCCACCGTGAGCATCGACGCCGAGGGCTACTGGACCGTCAACGGCTCCCGCGTCTCCACCCTCAAGGCCGCGGGCGAGAAGGGCGATCCCGGCGACTCCTTCTTTACTAGCGTCGTGCAGGACGACCTTTCGGTCACTTTCACCCTCGCCAACGGCGTCTCCATCACTCTTCCCAAGACGATCCCCGTCACCATCGCCTCCTCCCTCCCCGATCACATCTGGATACGACAGGGAGAGACCCTGGAAGGCCCCGTCGACGTCCCGTCCACGGCCTCCATCGTCATCACCAAGCCCGACGGCTGGAAAGTCGCCCTCCGCGACGGCAAGTTGTCCATCACCGCCCCGCCCCTCGCCAACGCGTTCGCCGAGAAGGACGGGATCGTCTCCATCACCGCCATCGGCGAGCAATCCACCGCCAACCGCTCTTTTTCCGTCAGCGCCCGCGACTACTCCACCCTCATCGACTTTGAAGACGCCCGCGTCGCCGACTACCTGGCCGGCCCCACTTCCTACGGCGAGAACCTCTACGACGGACACGCCGAACAATACGTCGGCTACGACGATCCCTCCGGTCTCTTCATGATGATCAACGAATCCTACGGTGCGTACAACTTTTACAACGGCGGCATCGCGATTTCCCAGTGGAACGACACGATCGCGGGCGACTACTCGAACCAATGCAGCGTCTACTCCCGCGACCCCCTCACCGGTTTTGGCGGCTACCTCGGCTCGCGCACTTTCGCCGTGCACGCGGGCTACTCCGACGCCTCCTCGTGGAGCGACGCCCGGAGTTACATCACCTTCGGCGACGACGCCACCACGCGCACCTTCGACCACGTCTACATCGCCAATACCACCTACGCCGTCAAGGTGATGAAAAACGGCAACGCCTTCGCCACCCCCCTGACCTACGCCAACGCCGGCTACCTCAAGATCATCATCGAGGGCATCGCCCCCGGCGGCTCGATCACCAACACCATCGAGTGTTATCTTGCCGACTTCCGCGCCCCCTCCTCCCCCGGCATCCTTACGTCCTGGACTCCCGTCGATCTCACCCCCCTCGGCGAGGTCACCTCCCTCCGCTTCAACATCCAGGGCAGCGACGTCGGCACCTCTGGCCTCAACACCCCCGCCTACTTCGCCTTCGACAACCTCGCCATCAAATGATTTCTATTCCCCTGTAACAAGTCTTCATCAACAGGTCCGAACCTTCGAGCTAAAGGTTCCAACCTTCGAGCTAAAGGTTCCAACCTT
>JAIROI010000119.1 GCA_031257615.1 Odoribacteraceae bacterium | reverse complement strand
GGATTTTGATCACTTCGATGATGGCCTGGTACTCGCGGGTTTCCTGTTCGGAATGGTCGTCCCTGATCCAGTCCTCGAACACGTACAGCGGCCCGACAAAGAGGTGGGAATCCAATCTTACCTCCTCGTTTCGGGCGCGATAAGCAGTCAGGTGCGATCCACCGCGGCCAAGGTTGGAAAACACGCAGTAATCCTTGTCCTGACGGATCGCGGCATCCTGGCCTATTCTTGCCACGCCCTGTATAGAGGCTTCGTTTCTTAGTACCGCGTTGGAACGAATATAGGCGCAGTCGCACGCCCAGGAAGCATGCAGCATTGTCGCCTTTCCCGCGACTACCGCGTGGCCAAAAACTCTCGAATCGTCGCGCAGGACGACGTTATCGTACACCGCCGCCCAGCCGGCCGCCTGCGCCCGGTCGCGAATGATCGCGTGATCCCAGGCCGAGGCGTTGTCAGACAAAAAAGCCTTTCCGAAAATCACGGATTCGTCGCCTGCCCAGGCTTCACCCCGGAGGTTGTCTTCATGTTCGATCCAGCCGCCTAATTCACCGACTATCACCCCGGATACGGGCCTGGTGCAGCGGATACGACGGAGGAGGTGTCCCTCGAATTCTCTCGGTTCTTGATCTACAAATTCATAGTGTTTCATGTTGATTAGATTTAAGGATTTCCAATAATTTTTCTAATGCTTGGAGTCTCACGGGGACACCCTCCCTGCGAAGGGGTTCAAACCGTGTGCTGCATGTATAAGCTTCTATTGGCTCGATCTTTAATAGTTCGGGGATCAGGTATTGGGCAGGACGGCCTATATAACCGTCGTCCTTAATCTCATCATAGGTAAGAAAGCCTTTATCATATGCCTCGAGAGTAATCCATAAGCATATTCCTCGATAGAAACAACAGCCATCCTCCAATTCCCCCTCCATCCGCTTGCGGGCCTCCTCGACTATCTCGATCTTTTCTTGATTTGTTAACTCTTTCATGGCCTATTCTTTTATCAATGACAAAAACGTTTTCCAGCCCGGGGGATTAACGCGGCGGTTAAATTCCCTGTACGGGAGTTCGTGCCAGATTCCTTCTAACTTATCGAGAAGCTTTTCTGTTTGCCGGTTTTGGGCCAGCCTGATTAGCTCCTTTAACGCCCTGTCCCCGAAGTACTCCACGATGAACCACCTAATCTCCGGGATCGCGTTTAAAAATTCTTCTGATATGTTTCTCATGACCTGTTTTGTTTGTGGGGAAGGAAGCCCCGCCCCTTTATGATTAATCTGGTCAGGCCCGATATCCGGGCCGAAAGTATCGCGTAAGTGACCGCGAGCGCCAGCAGCACTCCCAGGCAGGTTAAAAGCAGGATAACCCACCCGCACAGGGCGGTAACGGCGCACGCGAGGGTGACGATTATCTCGCCCACGCTCACGCGTATGCATGCATCATACAGGGCTATATCGCGTCGTAGAATCCGGTCTATTTCGGGGTCTTCGTTATTCATGGCCGGAATTTTTAAGCGTTACGTACTGACTCGACGATCTCGACGATAGCCCCCTCGATCTTTCGACGGTAGTAGCACCAAAGCCCCCAGGCCAGGTCGTCCGGGTGCGCTTTGAACTCCGCGTCCTTACCCCCGCCGGGAGATAGCGGGAAGGCTACTTCCTCCCTGGAGTACGCGGTCGTTCCAGGCCCCTCGTTCTTGTTCACCCCGGGGAGATCTTCCGTGACAGCGTCGAGTTCCTTGTGCTTCTCGCAGTAATAGGCAAGCTCGCTTGCTATCTCGGAGAGCCTTTTCGCGTCCTTTATAAACATTTTAGATTCCATGATGATTTGATTTAAGAGTTAAAGTTCGTTTTACTGTTTCCCGCGGCTTGCCGGGCTAACCACGCGTCCCTTTGTTTCCGGCACTCGTCAAGGGTGGGCGACACGCAACTAAAGAGGTCGCCCCCGGATGGCAGGTAGTGGTACTGGTAGAAGGTTCGCCCATTGGGGTGCTTGAATGTCGCGTAGTTCTCGTGTCCCGGCTGGCAGGTGCTGCAGCCGCCGTGATTGATTGATGTTGTTGTTTCCATGATTAAATGTTTTGTTTGTTGTTAATCGTTTTTGATTCTTCAATCTGAGGCACGGTCATTATCCATGCAAATGCAGAGGACTATCGCGAGTATTACATACACGGACAGCACGGAAAGGAATATTAATGGCCCGGATTGGAATATGTTGCCCAGGGTGAATAGCACAAGGAAAAGTACTACCTGGGCTACCTGCAGCCTGGTAAGCAAGCGGCTGGTGCGACTGTAGCGGGAATGTTTGTCGTTTTTTGTTTTCATGATGTTTGATTTTGCTTGTTTGTTTATTTGTTTGTATCTTTCGGGGACAAAGCTAAACTATAACAATAGTGCTACTGCCATGAATTTAGTTAAATAATATTGAAGTCACTGTTAAAAATATAGAATGTATGGCGAATTTATTTATTATAAGGGACTTATGTGCCAAGCGAGGGGTCTCTATTCGCGAATTAGCATCCCGAGTGGGCATGAGTGATATTTCGATACACTCGTTAATTAAGAAGGGTGCCACGAATACCTCCACCTTAGAAGCTATCGCCCGGGAACTGGAAGTCCCCGTCGGTACCTTCTTTGACGGGGACGCCGGAGCGAAGGGTGGTGTAACCGCGGGTACAGAAAAAGGGCACAACGCGTCGTTATCACGAGGCGGCGGGCCCGGGATTAAGGGCACGACCAGGGATCAAAGGATGGTTAACAGTCAGGACGAGAACCTGACGGAGGTGATCAGGGAAAAGGATCGGCAGATTGAAAAACTTTTAAGCCTAATAGAAAAATTGACGAACAAATAGATCGCGGCAATTATGGACAATGATGAAAATACTAACAAGGACAATTTCGGGGAATCACCGGAGAACGCAGAACGCTCCCGTGAAATAATGGCGCAGCTCCTGGAGGTACGTAAAGAGCTGAAGGAGATGCAGGAAAAGGCCGAGGAGATGAGGGAAAAAGTAGCGGGCATCGATACGGAATTAGTGGAAATGAGGGGAGGTCGAATTCTCCCTAAATGGGTGAAATACGCGGGGCTGATCTCGTTAGTCTCGCTAATGCTTTCGGGTGCGGCTT
Source organism: Odoribacteraceae bacterium (assembly GCA_031257615.1). Classification (GTDB taxonomy): domain Bacteria; phylum Bacteroidota; class Bacteroidia; order Bacteroidales; family Marinifilaceae; genus JAIRKS01. Next base: position 12,742 of record JAIROI010000119.1, on the reverse strand, counting down.
TCTACATGGATAATGGCTGGACGTGGAATATAGAAATTATCTCTATTTCGATAGTACTTGCGTTTGTTGGAAGTCTGGCCACATTCGTGGTGGTTAGCAATTTTAGGCAAGTCGAGCGTTTGGAAGAAAGCATGAGGAAGGAAACGAAATCCTTCAAAGGAGAGTTGGATCGAATCAATAGGTATTACAAGGGATTGTCTGGCTCCATGAGTGAGATAGCCAGGAAAACTGCTGTTAGCGAGATAGTTCAAGCCCGCTTGAGGGATGCCGCAGCCGCGGAGTTCTTTGACCCCGGCAGAGAGATAGAGGAGATTGTAAGGGGCCTTGGGATACTACGTAAGAATAACGTGACCGGGGACGATCTAAAAAGATCCCTTCTGTCTATGCATAGTAGACTACTTCACGTAGGACATTTTGCGATATTTCCTCCTTCAACGTTAGCACTTGTTCGGGCCATAGATTCATGGACAGATAGGTCGGATGCGGATATTTCCTCTCTTTTGGATAAAATGAGAGAGGATGCCCTAAAAATAGAGCGTAAGCGGTAAAACCACGCTCCACGTGACCGAGAGTGCCCAGTAAGATTAGACGCCCGAAAAGAGTCGGCCACGATTCGCGGCCGAATTACCCGGTACCGGGTTCTGCCTCTCTCGCACCCCCGGTTAAAGGGCAACACGCGCGCCCTTACCGGCGAGAAATCAGGTATCTTTGACCCCTGGATAAACTAAACGCGAATCGTCATGAACGAGAAAAAGGACAAAGTAGACAGCGAGACCCGCCAGAAAAACGGGAACGAGGTATCCGCGCGGTTAAAGTCAATCATCGAGGAGGGGATGAAAGAATATCGCGAGGGACGCGCGCGCCCGCGCGCAGGAGGAAATACGAGAGATGCTGGGACTGCGCGCCACGAAGTAGTCGCGAGCCGGACTACCCCCGTTCCCCCGTTCACAGTATCGAGTACCAGTCCAGCAACCCCGTGACCTTGCTATTCACTTCCCACACGACAGACCAGTCCAGGTCGATGTACGCGTCCGTGATCCTCGTCGCGGGGTCGGAGTGACAGAGCGCCTCGTGAACGGTGGCCTTGTCCGCCTTCACGAGCGACGAGCGAGCGATGGTCGCCCAGCTGTGCCGCGCGGCGTAGAAAGTCAGCCCCGGCGCCCCCGCTCTCTCGCCGATCTTTTTTAACCCGTCGTTGATCGCGTGGTTAAAGGTGTCGGGACGGGTGTACCGTTCCCGGAAGTTGAACGCGAACCCGTCCTTTCCCCTACGGGACTCGACAAGTTCGTCGATGCACCCCTCCACGCGTACCTTTACCGGCGCGCCGTCGGCCCTGCGGCTCCTGGTCTTTGCCCGGTTGTAGGAGATCACGCCGTTCACCGGGGCGGGGCAGGCCAGCAGGTCGACGCTATTCATGCCCAGCAAGGCGAAGGAGAGCAGGAACGCGTCCCGGGCGATAGATTCTACCCCGGATAGCTTTCGATCGTCTATAACGCGCTGTAATACCTCTAATGACACGGCCCTCTTGACCGGGATTCGCTCGACCGGCAAGCGCCGATCCCGGAAGGGGCTAAACGGCACGCGGATGATCCCGGCCCCCTCGTCGTTGTACGTCCGCTTGGCCTCGTTATGCGCGGCCTTGAGACACGCGATGTAGAGCGAGACGGCCCTCCCGCGCTTCGCGTCTCCCGTCGCGCCGCTCCTCCGGGAAGGCTCGGAGGCGAGAAAGTCAATAAAGCCTTGCACGAGGGGCGCGTTGACCTCGCCGATGTCCAGGGAGTCCCTGCCGGTGTACCTCGCCAGTGCGTTTATCGCGGACGCGTAGAGCTTGCCGGTGCCGGCGCTCCTGGTCGACGCCACTTTCCGGGCAAACGCGATAAAGTCGAGGCGAAACGCGTCCCCGCCGGTTATCCGGGCCACGATGGCGCGGGCGAGGGCGGTAGCGTCGAGGCCCGGCAGGGCCGGCCCGATCTCGTTGCAAGCCTGCCGGCATCGCTTCACGAGGTCGTCACAGGCGACGAGGAGGGCGGGATTCTTCAGCTTGCCCCCGCGGGTGAAATCTCCCTCTCCCGCGATGATGCCGGAGGCGATCCGGGCCTCCTTGCCCCCGTGGTTTATCCTGACCCGGATAGCCCGCGACCCGTCCTTGCGCCGGTAGGGGTATTCTAACTTGAATGTGGCCATTTTCTTGTTCGGTTTTTTGTTTGGTTTTCGCGGGCCAAATGTAATTAGAAGTACTTACAAGTGGCACAATGTGCCGTATTTTCTAATAATAAAAAGAAAATAGCCAGCGCTTAACATGCTGGCTATTATTGTATTTACTATCGTGATCCGGGCGCGGTTCGAACGCGCGACCCACAGCTTAGAAGGCTGTTGCTCTATCCAACTGAGCTACCGGACCGCTTCGGATTCGGCGGGGCGAAGGTAGAAGATTTTCAAGGAACACGCAAGAGGCCGCGAGGAAAGTTTGACGAGGAGACAGCGAGCGGCGCGGTTGCAGGAGAAGACGAGGGAATCATTAAAGAAGACCGCGCTCGATCTCTTGGACGATCTGTTCGATCTCGGAGTCTGTCCCGTCGGGGTCGTACTCTGCCTTCAGGTTGTTGCCGAACAGCAGGGCGAGCGATTGCCAGAAATACGCGTTCACGCTCCCCCTGTACTCCCGGATGTGTTGGAAGGAACTCCTGCTGGTCTCCCGGTAGACCAGGCGGACGAGGATCTTTCCTTGCGTGATGGTCAACTTCGTCAGGGGTTCTTTAAAGGTTTTCATCAGGAGGCGATACTCTGTTTTGATGATCTCCTTTCGCTCCTTCTCGGAGGTGGCGTTCGTCAGTTGTTTCTCGATTTGTTCGATGCGTCGCGCGGCCTCTTTGGCGTACGGGTAGGCTTTTTTCACGTCGCGTCGGGCGCGCGCTTCTCGTTCTCGCAGTCGTTCGTAGTACCTTTTCCCCCGGATTTTGCCGACGACGCGCACCTCCGGGAGGAGGAAATGCCGGAGGGTATCCCCCGGCGCGGTGGCGTGCGGGAGTTTCCCGGTCGCGGCGGTTGCTGCCGGGGTGAGAAATAAAGAGAGGGTGATGAGGAGTATTATTTTGCGCATTGTATTACCTTCGCGTTATTCATTTCATATGCAAAAGTAACATTTATACTCATATCAAGCGAATGGAAGAACAATTTCAAGACCTCTACCGGGTGCAGCACGACGGGAACCGGGTCAGCGCGGGGAAGGTGCTTGTCGCGGATCCTTTCCTGGAAGGCCCTTACTTCGGTCGTTCGGTCGTTTACATGGTGGAGCACGGCGCGCGCGGGAGCGTGGGGTTCGTCCTGAACAAGCCCCTGTCTTATCCCGCGAGCGACCTGAGGCGCTCCTTGCGCGGGTTGTCTCTCCGGGTATACGCGGGTGGTCCCGTGGATGTCGATCACCTGCACTACCTGCATCGCCTGCAGTGGATCGAGGGCTGTCGTCCTCTTCCCGGCGGGGTGTACTGGGGCGGCAACTTCGACATGCTCGCGAGCGCCATCGGTAGCGGGCAGATGCCGGTGAGCGATGTCCGTTTCTTCGCGGGCTACAGCGGTTGGGACGGGGGGCAGCTGGACGCCGAGCTGAAGGAACGCTCGTGGAGCGTCGGGGAGATTGACGCGCGGCGTCTCTTTTCCCTTTCCGGCGAGGAGTTGTGGCACGATTCCAGGAGCGCGTTGGGCAAGAGATACCGTATCCGGGCGGTTTTCCCGGAGAACCCGATGATGAACTGAAATCAATGGAAAAAGGTGGCCCGTTCTATCGCTGTCCCGCGAGGGAGAGAGGAAAGTCCGGACAACGCAGGGCATCGTGCTTCCTAACGGGAAGTCGTTCGCGAGGGCGAGGTAGCGTGACAGAAAATAACCGTCCCGTTCGCGGGACAAGGGTGAAAAGGTAGGGTAAGAGCCTACCGGTACTCCGGGTGACCGGGTAGCCGCACGCCCCACGAGTTGCAAGACCATGTACACTAACGCTCAGGCTGGCCCGGCCGATGTTAGGGGGTAGGTCGCTACATCCGCGAGGCGACTCGCGGGGAAGATAAATGATAGAAACCGCGAGGTACAGAATCCGGCTTACAGGGCCGCCCTTTTCCATTGAATAAACAAGAAACAGGCATGAGATCGATTAAAGAAATATTCAAGATTGGCTACGGCCCCTCCTCCAGCCACACGATGGGGCCGGGGCGAGCCGCCCGTCTCTTCCTCGACAAGCACGCGGGAGCCGGGAAGATACGCGTCACCCTCTACGGGAGCCTGGCGCTCACCGGCAAGGGGCACGGCACCGACGAGGCCATCCGCAAGGTCATCCGCGACGCCGTCGCCACGGAGATCATCTGGCAGCCGGATATATCCCTCCCGCGTCACCCCAACGGGATGCTCTTCGAGGCCCTCGACGGCGACCGGCTCGTCGACCGCTGGGAGGTCTACAGCGTTGGCGGCGGGGCGCTCTGGGACGAGCAAGGCACCTTCGAGGGCGCGGAGATCTACCCGGATACCGGGATGTCCGAGATCCTGGCATGGTGCAGGGAGGAGGGACGATCCTTCGCGGAGTACGTCGAGATGCACGAGGCCCCCGACCTCTACGACTACCTGGAGCGCGTCTGGCGCGTGATGCAGGACGCCATCCGCAACGGGCTGGAAAACGAGGGCGTCCTCCCGGGCACTCTCCACCTGGCGCGCAAGGCCGCCTCCTACCATGCCCGGGCGCGTCAATCGGCGGGCGCGTCGCGCCACATGGGAACGGTCTTCGCGGCAGCCCTTGCCGTGGCGGAGGAGAACGCCGGCGGCGGACTTGTCGTGACGGCCCCCACGTGCGGCGCGGCGGGAGTCCTGCCGGCGGTGCTTTACTTCCTTCGTCAAGACCAGGACGTCAACGACCGCCGACTCCTCAAGGGCCTGGCCACCGCCGGGCTGATCGGCAACATCGTCAAGACGCGCGGCTCCATCTCCGGGGCGGAAGTGGGATGCCAGGGCGAACTCGGCGCCGCCTGCGCGATGGCGGCCGGGGCAGCGGCACAAATCCTCGGCGGCACGCCCATGCAAGTCGAGTACGCCGCCGAGATGGGTTTCGAACACAACCTCGGCCTCACCTGCGACCCCGTCGGCGGTTACGTGCAGATCCCCTGCATCGAGCGCAACGCCTTCATCTCGCAGAAAGCAAGGGAATGTGCCATATATGCCCTCTTCTCGGACGGCCAACACAAGATATCCTTCGACGACGTCGTCGAAACCATGATGCAGACAGGATACGACATGCAAGCAAAGTACCGCGAGACCGGCCTCGGGGGGCTTGCCCGCAACTACCGCGTCTAAACCAACAGCCATGAACAAGATCAAAGTAACGCTCGTCGGCATCTCCTACAGCCTCTCTCAACAGGGAATATACGCCCTCATGCTCGCCGACGAGAAAAGAAAGTACCGCGTGCCCGTCATCGTGGGAGAAACCGAGGCCCGCGCCATCATCACCAAACTCGAGCAAAAACAGCCCGGCACGCGGCGACCCGATACCCACGACCTCATCGCGGACATGATCGAGAAAGTCGGCGCCACTGTCCCCGCCATCGACATCTACCACTGGGACGCCGGCGTCTACTTCGCCTCCATCCACCTCCTCCTCCCGCACGCCAAGGTGCAGGTCGACGCCCGCGCGTCGGACGCCATCATGATCGCCCTCCACACCGGGGCGCCGCTATACATCCTCCGGGAGGTGTTCGAGAAAACAGCGATGATCATCGAGGGAGACGAACTCATCCCGAAGAGCCTTGCCGAGAGCGACGAACACCGAGAGAATATCTCCAACGAACAGCTCGAACGACTGATGGAAGAAGCAGCCAAAAGAGAAGACTACGAACAAGCATCCCGCTACAGGGACCAATTAAACAACAGAAAAAAGAAGTAATACCATGAAACAACTAACAGTAGACACCACCGGCGCCTCCGAGTTTACCTCCCCCGCCGAGATCGCCGAGTTAAAACAAAAAGCCATCGAGGCCCTCAACGCCCTCCTCGACGGCGCCGTCCCCGGCAACGAATTCCTCGGCTGGTTGCGACTCCCCTCCAGCGTCTCGCCGGAAGAGATCGAGCAAATCCAGCGCGCGGCAAACGACCTCCGCCAGCGCGTCGAGGTCGTCGTCGTCATCGGGATAGGAGGTTCATACCTCGGGGCAAAGGCCGTCATCGAGGCCCTCTCCGGCAGTTTCGACGCCCTCGAACAGCCCCCCAAGGTCATCTTCGCCGGACACCACCTCGGGGAAGAATACCACGTCGAGCTGCAACGATACCTCCAGCACCGCTCCTTCGGCATCTGCGTCATCTCCAAGTCCGGCACCACCACCGAGCCGGCCATCGCCTTCCGCGTCCTCCGGGCGCTCCTCGAACAACAAGTCGGGAAGAGAGAAGCCGCGCGGCGCGTCATCGCCATCACCGACGAGCGCCGGGGCGCCCTCCGACAGCTCGCCGACAAGGAAGGCTACCAGACCTTCCCCATCCCCGACAACGTCGGCGGGAGATACTCCGTCCTCACCCCCGTCGGCCTGCTACCCGTCGCCCTCGCCGGCTTCGACGTCAGCGAACTCGTCAAGGGAGCGGCAGCCATCCAGCAGCGATCCCTGCAACTCGCCGACGCCTCCGCCATCGACTACGCCGTCGCGCGCAACGCCCTTTACAGGAAAGGATACACCACCGAGATCACCGTCAACTACAACCCGCGACTCCACTACCTCGTCGAGTGGTGGAAACAACTCTATGGCGAGAGCGAGGGAAAGCAACACCTGGGCATATTCCCCGCCGGCGCCAACTTCTCCACCGACCTGCACTCCCTCGGACAGTTCATACAAGAAGGGCCGCGCACCCTCTTCGAGACCGTCATCTCCGTCGAGCAAACCGCCTACCCCCTCGTCGTCCCGCGCGACCCCCTCGACCTCGACAACCTCAACTTCCTCGCCGGGAAACAACTCGACCAGATCAACAAGATGGCCGAGCAAGGCACCCGGGCCGCGCACCTCGCCGGGGGCGTCCCCAACCTGCGCCTCCTCCTGCCGGCCCTCACCGGGTATCACCTCGGCGAACTGCTCTACTTCTACCAGCTCGCCTGCGGCATATCCGCCGGCATACTTGGCGTCAACGCCTTCGACCAGCCCGGCGTCGAGGCATACAAGAAAAACATGTTCGCCCTCCTCGGCAAACCATCCTGATCCCCCGGAATGACCATCAAAAGCGTCACCATCATCAACTACAAGAACATCGAGGAAGCCTCCATCGACTGTTCCCCCCGCTTCAACTGTTTCATCGGGAACAACGGCGTCGGCAAAACAAACATCCTCGACGCCCTCTACCACCTCTCCATGTGTCGGAGCTACTTCAACCTCCCCGACTCCCAGAACATCCGCCACGGCGAGAACTTCTTCCTCCTCCAGGCCCGCTACGAGCGAGAAGACGAAACCATCGACGTCCACTGCGGCGTCAAACGGGGAGAAAGGAAGACATTCAAGAAAAACAAAAAGACCTACGAACGACTCTCCGACCACATCGGACTCCTCCCCCTCGTCATGATCTCCCCCGCCGACGCCACCCTCGTCGACGGCGGGAGCGAGGAACGACGACGATTCATCGACGGCGTCATCAGCCAGTGCGATAAAGAATACCTCCACCGCCTCATCCGCTACAACCGGGCGCTCGCCCAGCGAAACTCCCTCCTCAAGGAGTTCGCCGGGCGACCCCTCGACAGCGAGCTGCTCGAACCATGGGACGAGCAACTCGCTGAAAACGGGAACATCATCCTGAAAAAACGAGAAGCCTTCACCCGGGAACTCGAGCAGGACTTCCGCCTCTTCCACGACCAACTCGTCGAGGGACGCGAGCAGGTCTCCCTGCGATACCTCGCCACGGCCCCCGACAACCTCCTCCGCGCCCTCAAGGAGCATCTCGACCGCGACCGCCTCCTCACCTACACCACCGTCGGCATACACCGCGACGACCTCTCCCTCTCCCTCGAGGACTACCCCGTGAAACGCCTCGGGTCACAGGGACAGAAAAAGAGCTTCCTCACCGCCCTGAAATTCGCGCAATTCACTTACCTGACGCGCCTCACCGCCATGAAACCTCTCCTGCTCCTCGACGACGTCTTCGACAAACTCGACGCCGGTCGGGTCAGCCAGATCATCCGCATCGTCTCCGGCGACCGCTTCGGACAGGTCTTTATCACCGACACCAACCGAAAACACATCGACGAGATCCTTCACCTCCACGCCATCGACTACAAGATCTTCCGCGTCGACCCGCAAGGCGTCCACATCCTCCCCTGACAACACCTCCACACCACCCGTTGTAACCCAGCAACATCACTCGTTGCAACACTGCAACGCGTGTTTGATATTACCGGCTAACCGGTGGAGATGGGGGCGCCTGCCCCCTGTTTTGTTTATTAATTTCTTCGCGTTACATTTGGCGGAGGTAACTATGTCTAACCTTTAGTGAATTTAGCCATGAGACAATATGTAACGATTACGGGGGTGGCGCTGGCGATGACGATCGGCGCGATACAAGCCAAAAGTCAAGAGACGCGACCGGTGTACGCGGATGTATCGCGGCCGGTGGAGGAACGCGTGGAGGACGCCCTGGCAAGAATGACGCTCAAAGAGAAAGTGGCGCTGTGCCACGGGCAATCCATGTTTAGTAGCGCGGGAGTGCCGCGGCTGGGTATCCCGGAACTCAAGATGAGCGACGGGCCACACGGCGTGAGGGCGGAGATCCGCTGGGACTCCTTCGCCGAGGCCGGTTGGGCGAACGATTCCTGCACGGCGTTCCCGGCGCTGACCGCCCTCGCGGCCACCTTTAACCCGGAGATGGCCTACCTGTACGGGAAGGTGATAGGGGAAGAGGCGCGGTACAGGGGGAAGGACGTGCTGCTGGGGCCGGGCGCGAATATCTATCGCACGCCGCTCAACGGGCGGAACTTCGAGTACATGGGGGAAGACCCCCTGCTGGCGGCGACGCTCGTCGCGCCGTATGTCAGGGGCGTGCAGGAGAACGGCGTGGCGGCATGCGTGAAGCATTTCGCGCTGAACAACCAGGAGTGCGAGCGGTCGAGCATCAACGTGCTGGTGAGCGAGCGGGCCGCGCGGGAGATCTACCTGCCGGCCTTCCGGGCGGCGGTGGCCGGCGGAGCGTGGGCGATCATGGGGGCGTACAACCGGGCGTGGGGGGAGTTCTGTTGCCACAACGAGCGCCTGCTGACGCGCGTGCTGAAAGAGGAGTGGGGGTTCGACGGCGCGGTGATTTCCGACTGGGGCGGCGCGCACGACACGCGGGAGGCCGCCGGGAAGGGGCTGGACATCGAGATGGGGTCGCGGCTGCCCTTCTCCTCGTATTACCTGGCGGACTCGCTGCTGGCGGCGGTGCGGCGGGGGGAGATCGCCGAGAGTCTCGTGGACGAGAAGGCGCGGCGGGTGTTGCGGCTAATTTTCCGGACGGCGATGAGCGGCGAGCGGCCGTGGGGAAGCCTGGCGACGAGGGAACACGCGGCGGTGGCCCGGCGGGTGGCGGAGGAGGGGATCGCGTTGCTGAAGAACGAACGGGGCGCGTTGCCGATCGAGGCGGGGAAGGTGAAGCGGGTGGCGGTGATCGGCGAGAACGCCACGCGATCGTTGACGCGGGGCGGTGGTAGTTCGGAGTTAAAGGTCAAGCAGGAGGTATCTCCGCTGGAGGGACTGCGGGCGTATTTCGGGGAGAGCGTCGAGGTGGTGCACGCGGCGGGCTACCGCTCCGGGGAGCCCCGGTACGATCGGGAGCTGCCGCCGCCGGGGAACGCCGACTCGTTGCGCGCGGAGGCGGTGGCGCTGGCGGCGACGGCCGACGCGGTGATCTTCGTGGGCGGGCTGAACAAGAACCACCGGCAGGACTGCGAGGGGGCCGACCGGCTGCACCTGCACTTGCCGTTCGGGCAGGACGCGCTGGTGGAGGCGCTGGCGGGGGTGAACCCGCGGGTGGTGGTGGTGTTGCTGTCGGGGAATGCCGTGTCGATGCCGTGGCTGCGGCGCGTGCCGGCGGTGGTTCAGGCGTGGTACCTGGGGAGCGAGGCCGGACATGCCATTGCCTCCGCGCTTGGCGGGTCGGTGAACCCGTCGGGCAAGCTGCCGTTTAGTTTCCCGGCGCGGCTGGAGGACAACGCGGCGCACGCGTACGGCGAGGCGTCGTACCCCGGGGTCGACGGCGCGGTGACGTACGCCGAGGGCATCCTGGTAGGGTATCGCTGGCACGACGCGCGCGGCATTCGTCCCCTGTTTCCCTTCGGGCATGGTCTCTCGTACACCTCCTTCGAGTACGGGAAGATGACGACGGACAAGCGGTCGTACGGGAGCGACGAGGTGATCCGCGCTCGCCTGCTGTTGCGCAACAAGGGCCGTCGGGCGGGCGCCGAGGTGGTGCAGCTCTACGCGAGCCTGCCGCGCTCGGGCGTGGAACGGGCAGTGAAGGAGCTGAAGGCATTCGCGAAGGTGCAGCTGGAGGCCGGGGAGACGCGGGAGGTCGCGTTGGAGATCCCCGCGAGCAGCCTGGCTTACTGGGACGAGGCCGAGGGGAGCTGGAAGGTGGAGCCGGGAGAGTACCTGCTGCAAGCCGGAAGCTCGTCGGGCGACCTCAGGCAACGCGCGACCGTGACCATATTATAAGGAGTCATGGAGAAGGAACGCGCGACAACCGAGGAAGCGATGCTGGAAAGGATGCGCGGGGGCGACGACTCGGCGCTGGCCTTTTTCATGCGGCGGTACATGGACATGCTCTATTGCCGGGCGCTGGCGATCGTGCACGACAAGATGGTTGCCGAGGATGTCGTGCAGGAGGCTTTCATTCGCTTCTGGGACCGGCGGCGGGAGCTGACGGGAGGCGACGCGGCGCCGGCCTACCTGACGCGGTTGGTGCGCAACGCCTGCGTGAACCACCTCGAGTTCCAGGAAGTGCGCCGTCGCCACGCCGCCCCCTACAGCGCCTACCGGGAGCAGGAGGCCGCGTGGCCCGACTGGGACGAGGAGCGGCTGGAGCGCGTCCGCCGGCAGTTGATGGCCTTCATCGAGACCTTGCCGGGGCGTTGCCGGGAGGTCTTCGTGCTGGCCTGCGTGGAGGGGCTGACGTACCGGGAGGTGGCCGCCCGGCTCGACGTGTCGGTGAACACCGTCAAGACCCAAGTCAAGACCGCCTACGCCCGCGTCAAGGAACATTTTAACCTCTCGGACGAGGAACTGATCCTCTTTTTACTGCTCTCCGCTCATTTTTCCTGACATTTCTATCACCCTATTCTCGTCCTCGACTGTTAAGTGAAGAAAAAAGTCATGGACGAGCACCTCTATCAACTCTTTCGCGCTTACCTCACCGGCGACCCCGCGTTCGACCCGCGGGAGTTTGCCCGCGCGGTGAACGACCGTCCGGCGCTGGCCCGCTTCCTGGAAGGGCTGGAGGGGCTGGGCGAGGGGGCCGTCATGCCCGACCGCGAGCGCTTGATTGCCGCGGTGACGAGGGCGATACGCCGGCGACGCCGCGCGAGACGGTGGACGGGCGCGGCGGCGGCGCTGGTCGTCGGACTGTGCGGGTGGTGGCTCGCGGAGCGCGGCGTCGCGGAAGACGTCCCGCTGGCGACGACGGTGGTGGACAGCAGTCGCGTGCGCCTGGTGCTTTCCAGCGGCGAGGTCGTCTCCATTGCCGACCTCTCCCCGGGTAGCCTCCTCCGGGAGCGCGACGCCGAGGCGACGCTGGAGGAGGATGGATCGATCGCCTACGCGACCGGCGAGGAGGAGGAGGAGGAGACGATGTACCACTCGCTGGTGGTGCCGCGCGGCAACGAGTTTCGCCTACTGCTGAGCGACGGCACGGAGGTGCTCCTGAACTCCGGGACGGAGATACGCTACCCGGCGCGCTTCGGCAAGGGAACGCGGGAGGTGAGCGCGAGCGGCGAGGCCTTCTTCCGGGTGGCGAGGGACAGCGCCCGGCCCTTCGTCGCGCACATCGACGGGATGCGCGTCGAGGCCCTCGGGACAAGCTTTAGCGTCAACTCCTACCGCGACGACGGGGCCGCGCTCGCGACGCTGGTCGAGGGGACGATCCGCGTGACGAGCGACGCCGGCCAGGCGCTGCTCTCCCGGCCCGGCCAGCAGGCGCGGCTGCAGGACGACCGCCTGACCGTCGCCAACGTCGACCTGACCGAGGCCATCGCCTGGATCAACGGGCAATTCCTCTACAACAACATGCCGCTGGAGAACATCTGCAAGCAGCTGGAGCGCTGGTACGACGCGCACTTCTATTTCTACACCCCCTCCGCCCGCCGCCACGCCTTCACCGGCGTCATCAAGCGCTACCACTCCCTGCGGGAGATCCTCTCCTACATCGAGGAGACCACCGACGTACGTTTCGAGATCAACGACCGCGTCGTCACCGTTTACTCCGCCAAGCCATGAACAGCGAACGCCCCCCGCCCCCCCCGGTCGAGCGAACGCCGACCGCGGAATCATCCCCTACTATTAATGACAAATACAAAACCATGAAAATACCATCACACCACCCGCGAATCATCAAAATGACTCTCCTTTTCGCCTGCCTCGGCCTCTGCGCGCGGGCAGACGGCTACGCCCAGAACATCAAAGTGGACTTGCAGGTCGAGTCCCGCAGTCTCGGGGAGGCCTTCGAGCTGCTCAAGCGCCAGACCAGCCTGGTCTTCTTCTTCAGCAACCGCGAGGTC
>JAIROI010000045.1 GCA_031257615.1 Odoribacteraceae bacterium | reverse complement strand
GGGCAAGCACTTCTACTTCTCGCTGCGCTGGGAGAATTCCCGCGCCGAGAAAGGCCCGTGGACGCCTATCGCCTTCTTCATCATCCCGTAGTGGGTGGAGAATAGATAGAAAAACGGCCTGGCTCCTGCCGCACTACCCGAAAAGGAGCAATTCGTGTTGCGCGCGTCAATCGCGCCAAGTGTTTTCTGTCGGGGGGCCGCCGCGAGGCGGCTCCCCGTTTTTTATATCCCCCCTTTTTAATCGGATTCTTTCCCGCGCGGCAGCCTTAGGCTGCCTCGAATAAGGGGTAGGCAGCTACGCAGCCGAGAATACATGGACATCGTTTTATACAGTAGCCTTAGGCTACTGCCTACAAAGATTGGGCTGCTACGCAGCCCTTCAATGGAATCTTTTTTTTATGCGGTAGCCTGAGTCAGCCGGTAATAAAAAAAGGTACTATGCAATGCAAGGTAGTTGGTTTGTTTTTTCTATATTCGCGGGGAATAAATAATCAAACCGTTTAACTCATCCGAACACATGAAAAAAGTAGTAGTAGTGCACCTGGCCAACAAGGTGTTTCACATGGAAGAAGAAGCGTTTCTCGGCCTGCAACAGGCCATCAACGGACAGTGGCAGAGAAATGAACTGGAGGCGCGCGTCGCCGACATCCTGGAACAACGCCTCGCGGGGAGAGACAATGTCGTCTCCCTCGAGGACGTGAACGAGGCCCTGGAGCGGGTCGGGCTAAAGAGCCGCGGCGGGGCCGGAAGCGGCAACGGCAACGCCGCCGGAAGCAGTAACAGCTATGCCGCCGCCGGGAATTTCGGGAGCAAGAAGCTCTACCGCGATCCCTTCAACAAGGTGCTTGGCGGGGTCTGCGGGGGGCTGGGGAAATACCTCGAGGCGGACCCGGTGTTGCTTCGCGCCCTGTTCCTGTGCTCGATACTCCTGGCGTCGCTGGGCATCTGGTTTTACCTGGCTCTCTGGATCATTGTTCCGAAAGCCCCCGCGATCCCATGAGCATCGACAACGCGCGGGCGCAGATGCGGAAGGGGATACTGGAATACTGCATCCTCTCCGTGCTATCGGACGGCGACGCGTACGCCTCGGACATCCTCAACAAGCTGAAAGAGGCGCGCATGATCGTCATGGAGGGGACGCTCTATCCCCTGCTCACGCGGCAGAAAAACGCCGGATGGCTCTCCTACCGCTGGGAAGAATCCACGCAGGGTCCCCCGCGGAAATACTACTCCATCACGGCGGAAGGACGCGAGTTCCTGGCCGACCTCGACGCGTCGTGGCAGGAGCTGGTCGACACCGTGAATAACCTTCGTCATCATCAAACACCGTAAACATGAATCGCGTAAAAATCATCCAGATCAACGGCATCACCTTCAACGTCGAGGAAGGCGCGTGCGAAACCCTGCTGGCTTACATGGAAGCCATCAAGGAATATTTCAAGAACGAGCCGGACGCCGGGGAGATCGTCGCCGACATCGAGGCGCGGATCGAGGAACTCCTCGAGGAACGGCCCGGAGGCAGGAAAGCTGTCATCACCGCGGCCGACGTCGTCGCCATCACCGCCACCCTCGGCATGGTGGAAGACATCGACCTCTCCCCCGGCGACAAGGACGGGAACCCCGCGCCGGAAACCCCGCCGCGCCCCTCCAGGCGCCTCTACCGGAATATCGACAAACGCCTCATCGGCGGCCTCTGCTCCGGGATCGCGCAGTGGATGGGGATACGGAAATTCGTCATCCGACTCGTTTTTATCCTTCTCCCGATCCCCTTCTACCAGGGACCGTCCCTCCCCGTCGTCTACGCCGCGTGGGCCATGCTGTACCTGCTCCTCTGCATCGTCGTTCCCCCGGCCCGCAGCACTACCCAGAAACTCGAGATGCTGGGGCAGCCCGTCAACGTCAGCACCATCACCGGCAGCATCAAATCCTCCCCCCCGCCGCGCCCCCGCCGCGCCCCCGCGCCCCGACCGCCGGACAACAGCAGCAAGGGACTCCGCGCGCTACGCGTCATCCTGGGCGCGCTCCTCTACATCATCGGGCTGGGAATACTCCTCACCCCCCTCGGACTGCTACTCCTCGAGGAATGTATCCTCGCCCCGCATACCCCCTGGGAACTCATGAGATTCAGCGACCTGCTGCCACACGTCATCCATCCCCACTTCCGCGACCTGCTCCGCGTCGCACTCCTCGCGATCGTCCTCCTGCCCTCGCTGGCCTGCTTCTCCTGGGGCACGCGCCTGATCAAGCGCCGCCGCGTTCGCCGCGTGATCGTGCACGTCGCGCTCTTCATCGCGTGGCTCGTCGCGCTGGCCCTCGCCCTGGGCGTCACCGCCATCGAGATCCGCCGCCACGCATGGACACACACCATCGAGCAGACCAAGACCACCCTGCCCGCCAAAACCCTCCACCTCGAGACCCTCCGCGCGCCCCTCCAGCTCGCCCACTACCCCCCGCTGCGCGTCTTCCGCGATCGCTACCACAACCTCCTCGGCCAGCCGCGCCTCTCGATCGTCGAGAGCCAGGGTCCCCCCGCGCTCGAGGTCACCCGCGTCGCGCGTTCCGGCAGCCGCTTCGCCTCGCGCCGTTCCGGGGACGCGATTTACCCACTGGAAGTGCGCGACAGCCTGCTCCTGTTCCCTGAATTCTTCCGCGTCGAGCCAAGAAACCGCTGGAACTTCCAGGAAGTACGCGTCACCCTCCGCGTGCCCCGCGGCACGATCATCACCACCGACAAGCAAATCATCAAATGGCTGCTCGAAGGGGGCCACGACGCCAACACCCGCTTCCGCGTCATCAACGGCGAGCAACACCCCGCCCGGTGGATAGAGAAACAACCCTCCGACGCCCGCTTCCGCTGGGAAATGACCAGCGAGGGCCTGCAACTGGACTGACGGGCGCCTGCCCGCTCCGCCTCACGCACACCAGAAACCGTGTTCTCTCCCGAACACGGTTTCTCTATTTTTGTCTTGCCCCGCGCCCCCCCCCTCGAAAACGCCCAGGCAAAATCCCCCCGCCACGTCCCACTGACGCCTCGTCGCAATTCCCGACGGGTTTTCCCCGACGGAGGAAACCCCAAATTGATTTTCCGCACATTTTCTCCGGCAGTTGAAACCTCTCCGCAATTGGTAGCACCCTTGCACAATATCGCAAACCCCGAACAGATTTTCTTTTACGATCGCAACAGTGGACGGTGTGGGACGCGGCGGGATGCGGTTTTGTGGTGATTTTTTACAAGGAGGTAATGCTTTTAGTAAAATAAATTTTCAGGAGATGCTTTCTAAGCAATTTTTATAGTATATTTGCCACCGATATGACGAGGAAATTAAGTACATACCGGATTGAGTACGCGGGTGTTCCGCGGGGAAAGCGCGATAAGAAATCGCGCGGACGGTGGCACTTTTTCCCCTCGCGTGTTACTCACTTAAAATTTTTTGCCATGAACAGCGTGACCTGATTGGCGCGGGCGATGGCTCGAGCAACGGCCGGGCAGCCCGCGCGGAACTTTCGAAGTAAAAAGAAGTAATGAACTTTTAACCTATTACATGATGAAACAACTGTCAGGATTTTTTAAATCAAATTCAAAGGGGTCCAGGGAAATGACCCCGACGTTTATCTTTAACAAGGCGGTACGGTCGCTTGTTCTCCTGGTCGCTTTCCTGTTCGCGGGCGCGAACGCGATGGCACAGGGAGGAAGCCGGATCAGTGGTACCGTCACGGAAGCCTCGGACGGTCAACCGATACCGGGAGTCACTGTCGTGCTGGTGGGCGAGGGGAAGGGCGTGATCACGGACCGCGCGGGGAAGTACGAGATCTTCAACGTGCCCGCCGGGGCGTCTCTACAGTTCTCGTTCGTGGGGAAAATCTCGCAGACGATTCCCGTTGCCGGCAAGAGCGTCATTGACGTGGCGCTGGTGGACCAGGTGACGATGCTGGAGGACGTGGCCGTGGTGGGTTACGGCACGCAGAAGCGGAGCAGCGTGATCAGCGCCATGGATAACATCCAGGTGGAGCAGCTGAAATTGCCCACGCGTACCATTAGCACTTCCCTCGTCGGGCGACTGGCGGGGGTCATGGCCGTGCAGTCGTCCGGCGAGCCGGGATACGACGGGGCCACGTTCTGGATTCGAGGTATCAACACGTTTGCCGGCACGGCCACGCCGCTGGTGCTGGTGGATGGCGTGGAGCGCTCGATCGACAGGGTGGACAGCGAGGATATCGCCGATTTTGCCATCCTGAAAGACGCTTCGGCGACGGCGCTGTATGGCGTGCGCGGGGCCAACGGGGTGGTGCTGATCACCACCAAGAGAGGCCAGGCAGGAAAGCCGAAAGTGAACTTAAGGGCCGAGCAGGCGTTCAGCTCGCCGGTGGCCATGCCGGAGTTTGTCGGCGGCGTGGAGTTCATGGAACTGACGAACGAGGCGCGCCTGAATGACGGGCAAACCATTATCTACTCGCGGCAGCAGATCGAGAACACGCGGAACAAGGTAGACCCCTACTACTACCCGGACGTGAACTGGACGAAGGAGTTGTTGCGGTATAATTCGCCGAGCCAGAAGGTGTCGCTGAACGTGTCGGGAGGTAGCGAGCGGATCAAGTATTACGTGAACGCCGGTTTCTTGAACCAGTACGGGATGTTCAAGAATTTCAAGTTCTACTCCTTTAATAATAACATCAACGTGAAGCGGTATAATTTCCGCACGAACGTGGACATGGACGTGACGAATACCACGACGCTGGGCGTGAGCATGGCGGCGACGCTCGAGGACAGGCAGTACCCGGGAGTGGGCACTTCCACGATCTTCTCGGACATGCGGTTACGCGCGCCGATCCTTTACCCGCTGGAGTACCCGGACGGGACGAAGATCCCGGGGGAACCGTACGGGCAGTCGCGCAACCCCTTCCAGGAGCTGGCCCACTCGGGGTACACGAACGAGTTCCACTCCACGGTGCAGTCGAATATCGAGGTGAAGCAGGACTTGAAGTTTATCACGGAGGGTTTGAACGCCCGGTTGATGTTCTCCTTCGACGCCTATACCTACGCCCGGGTGCAACGGACGATCCGGCCGCGTCCCTACAAGGTGCTGCCGTGGGGGTATGACGCCAACGGTAACCCGATCTTGACCAACGAGGAAGGAGAGTACAATTACGTGGACCAGGAGCCGGCAAGCACCTCCTATTATTCCTACCTCCAACGGTCGTCCGACCGTCCGACAACGAACCGGACCACGTACCTGGAGGGACAGTTGAATTATAACCGGATCTTTGGCCTCCACAACGTCGGGGCGATGGTGCTCTACAATCAGAACGACCACCTGGTGCCCAGCGACGAGGACATCTACAACTCGGTGCCCAGCCGCTACCAGGGTCTCACGGGTCGCACCACGTACGCGTACAACAACCGTTATTTCTTTGAATTTAACTTCGGCTACAACGGCTCCGAGAACTTCGCCAAGGGCAAACGGTACGGGTTCTTCCCGGCAGCAGCCATTGGTTGGGCGCCCAGCGAGGAGGAGTTCTTTGAATTTGCTCGCCCGGCGGTGGAATACTTGAAATTGCGCTTCTCGCACGGGAAAGTGGGAAATGACCAGATCGGCTCGGTGGCCGGCGTGAGTCGTTTCGCTTACCTCACGCGGGTGCAGTCCACCTCCTCCAACGTGGGCTTCGGCACCAATAACGGGTATGGCTACGGGTACGGCGCCGGCCTCTCGATCACTTACTACGGTAGCCCCGACGCCACGTGGGAAACCGCGACAAAGTCCGACCTCGGTATCGATATCCGCTTCCTGGACGGCTGGCGCGTGCAAGCAGACCTCTTCTACGAGAAACGGACGAACATCTGGACCGCCATCTACAATATCCCGAGTATGTTCGGAACCACCGAGGTGAGCGGCGTGCCGGCTATCGGCGGCAACATGGGCGAGATGGAGAACAAGGGATTCGACGGCTTTGTCGAGTACGCGCACGACTTCGACTCGGGATTGAGCCTGAACGTGAAAGGCACCTACTCGTTCGCGCGTAACAAGATCCTGAAGAACGCCGAGGCCGAGCCGGTATGGGACTACCAGAGCAAGATCGGGCGACGGCACAACATGCCCATGGGGTATGTCGCCGAACGCCTCTTTATCGACGACCTGGACATCAAGAACAGCCCCGACCAGTCGTATCTCGGCGGCAACTCCCAGCCCGGTGATATCAAGTATAAAGACGTCAACGAGGATCTGGTGATCGATAACTTCGACCAGGTGTACCAGGGCCACCCGACCGTGCCGGAGATCAGCTACGGGATCGGGGCCAGCGCTGCCTACCGCGGTTTCGACCTTTCGTTCCTGTTCCAGGGCGCGGAGAATGTCTCTTTCTACGCCAAGCCCAAGGCCTTCGACGATACCAACAAGGGAAATATCTATACCTATATCCGCGATAACCGGTGGACCCGGGAAACACAGGACATGAACGCCAAGATCCCGCGCACCGCTATCGGCACGCAGAATAAAAACTACGTGAATTCCACCTGGTGGCTCGAAGACGGTAGCTACCTGCGACTCAAACAAGCCGAGATCGGGTACACGCTCCCCTCGGAATGGACCCGGCAAGTGGGGATCAAACACGCCCGGCTGTACGCCAATGGCATGAATCTCTTCACCCTTTCTCCCTTTAAACTGTGGGACGCCGAGTCCAAGGACTCCGACGGGATGTACTATCCCATCCAACGGGTCTTCAACATCGGTTTCGAGGTTAACTTCTAAAACACGCCACACATGAAAAAGTTTAAATTATTACTCGTCTCCCTGGCCGTCTTCTTCGGCGGGAACTCTTGCAGCGACTTCCTCGATCAAGTGCCGGACGAACAGCTCTCGAACGCCATCCTCTTCCAATCGAAAGACGACGTCGTCAAGGTGCTGACGCAGGCCTACTCCTACTGGTATAGCGTCATCGATTTCACGAACTATCCCGGCAACGCGGCCGACGATATCGACTTCAACTGGAACGACTATGCCACGCACTATAAAGACATCGGCAACTTCGGCCCCGGCACCCCCCGCTGGAACCACTGGGCGCGATTCTACGAGGCCATCCGCACCTGCCAGACCTTCGTGGCGCGCATCGACGAGTGCCAGGACGTCAAGTTGACCGAACGGGAACGCTCATGGTGGAAAGGCGAGGCCGAGTTCCTCGAGGCGTATTATTACTTCCTGCTCCTGGAACGCTACGGGCCTGTCCCCAAGATCGACCACGTGTACGAGGGTTCCGAGCTGGAGGCCGCCATCACCGCAGGTATCCCGCGGGCACACGCCGACACCATCGCCGCGTACATCGACCAACTGCTGGTCTCCGCCGCCGCTAAACTCGACACGATCTACGCCGTTCCCGACCGGGCCGGACGCGCCAACGTGGTCGCCGCTAATTTCCTGCGCGCCCGCCTGGCACTCTACATGGCCAGCCCCCTCTACAACGGGCAATCGTCGGTCACGCATCCCGGGAAAAGCTACGCGGAGATCATCCCCACCAACGGCGACGGCGCCAAGCTGCTTAATACCACCTTCGACGCCGAACGCTGGAAGAAAGCGATGGATCTCGCCGACGCCACCATCGTCAACGGTCTTAGCGCCGGCTATGGACTGCTCTCCATCACCGCGACCACGAATTCCCTCGAACCTTCCGGGTACAGCAACTACAAGCGTATCTTCAGCTACCCGAGAGGCGGCGAACCAAGTTCCGAGATGGTATATTACAAGCAAAACCTCGGAACAAACCACGGGTATGGCTGGGGCATCACCCACGCCGCGCCTCTCAGCTGGGGCGGCACGTATAGCGGCAGCTGCCCGACCATCGAACACGTCGAGGAGTATTTCATGGCCAACGGACTGCTGCCGGAAGACGACCCCGACTACCGCGCCATCCCGGACTACAAGACGCTTACCTCCAAAGGAGGTTCCGCGCAGCCTTCCCGCTTCATCAAGAGGGAACCGCGTTTCTACGCCAACATCCTCTACCCGGGAAGGAACAAGTATTCGGTCAGGGACGGTGGCACCAATGCCGATCCCACCCTCATCACGGAATCCGAGACCATCAAGTGGGCCGCCGAGACGGAAGCCAAAACGTACTTCCGCCCCTTCTACACCGGGCAGGACGGATTCGCCGCCAAGTCCGGACGCGACTTCTGCAACACCGGCATCCTGCTCTGCAAGTGGATCGCCATCACCTCCACGGCCGCCCAGAAAGGCGACTTCGGACTGGCGCAGTTCCGCTTCACCGAGCTATACCTTAATTATGTCGAGGCGGCCATCGAGTACTACGACGCGATCGGCCAGCAGGCCATCAACCACCAGGAGATATTCACCCGCTGGGACGCTGTCCGCAACCGGGCCGGTCTGCCGGGAGTCCGCGAGGCATACGCCCGCATCGGCGTCACCCTGGACAACAACAAGCTCCGGACGCTCATCCGCCGCGAACGCGCCGTGGAGATGGTCAACGAGGGGCTGCGCTACTTCGACAACCGCCGCTGGTTAGACGCCGAGCGCGAGGGTGGCGACAAGCACGGCTTCGACATCTACCAGGATGCCCCCAGCTTCTACGAAGTGGTGGTCTTCGAGACCCGCTACTGGGATGACAAGATGTATTTCCAGCCCATCCCGCAAACGGAAATCGACAAGAACAGGGCGCTCGCGCAAAATCCCAGATACTAACATCCACCCTTAAATACCAAGAAGATGAAATATATCACACCCATCTGCCTGTTTATGCTCGCCGCCCTCGCCTACTCGTGCGAGGAAAAGTCGACCAACCCCACGGGGCCGATCGCGTCGATCGCGCACATCTCGGACATGGGAGAAATCACGTTCTCGTGGCAACAGCCGGACGACGAGAGCTTCTTCTACACCGACATACAGTACTCCATCAACGGCGTATCGTTTAGCCAAAAGGTCAGCAAGTACAGGGATTCCACCACCATCGTCGGCATCCCCGTCAGCACTCCCATCGACTTCACCTTCTACGCCGTCAACACCGACGGGGTCTACTCCGCCCCGACCCCCTACTCCGCCGCCGCCCTAACCCCGCCCTTCAACGAAGTAGCCTCCTCCGTCAGCATCGCCTCCACCCTCAACGGAGAGGAGTTGTTCAACGAGGTCGTCCTCTCCTGGGTCAACCAAACGGGAAAAAGGGTCACCATCGAGGTCGGGTACATCAACAGCGAGGGAATGGCCGCCACCGCATCCATCACCGCCACCGCCGGCGCGCAACAACTCCCCCTCAGCGGACTGGCCGGGGGACAGGGAAGGACGTTCACCGTCGTCGTCAAGGACGGCAACCAGAACGCCTCCGACGCGCGCGTCTTCACCGTGGACGTCAACAACACCGCCTACGTCGACAGGAGCGGCTGGACGTTCCCAGGCTACGACGCCACCTCCCGCTACGAAACCATCGGGTATAGCTCGCAGGCCCTCAACGAGGCAAACGCCACTTACCCGAACAACGGAAGCGTGCTCGCCATGATCGACGGGGCCATCGACTCCTTCTGGCACGCCGCCTGGAGCGCGCCCAATACCACCTACCCCCACTGGTTTATCATCGACCTCGGGACCGAGGCCACCCTCACCCACGTCGAGATGGCCAGAAGGCAAAACAACGGTGCATCCTGTATCGGATACCAGGTGCTCACCTGCACCGAGGCAGGCGCCGACAATCCCGCCGATCCCACGACATGGAGCTGGCAGGATCATGGAGATTTCTCCTTCGATCCCACCACCAACGCCCTCCAGAAGAACAGGCTGCCCGCGAAACCAAGGGCGCGGTACATCCAAATCTACTTCGACGCCAGATTCAAGGGAACCGGGAACTACGTCATGGTCGCCGAGTTTGGCGCCTACGCCCTCACCGACTGACCTCCACCCGTGAAGGGACGGGACGACCGTCTCTCGTGAAAATGCCTGACCGACTAACCACCGGTCAGGCATATTTCACATAAAGCGCACCGACAACTCGCGCTCTCGAGAAAAAATTTAATATCTTTGCCTCCGGTAAAACAATTAATCATGAAACATCTCCTACTCTACGTACATCTTTTGCTATTCGCCGGCCTCGTCGCCTGCGACGACAAAAACCTTTCCGTCATCTCCATCGAAGGAGACAACACCACCATCCTCCTCTCCAACCTCGGCGAGCAGCGAATCATCAAAATCAAATCCACTGCCTCCTGGGTTGTCACCGTCGAGGGCAACGTCCCCTGGTGTCAAGCCATCAGGCGCAACAAAGAAGAGCTCTCCATCATCGTGCAGCCGAACACCTCCCTGTTAGAGCGGGAGGCCAAGGTCATCCTGTCTGCCAACAACTCCACCTCCGTCGAGTTAATCGTCAGGCAGGAGGGCGCCGCCTCCGGGATCGCCTTCGCCTCGGACACCTGCCGCGTGCCGGCCGTCGGTGGACTGCTACGCGTCCCCGTGATCGCGAGTGTCGACTACGACGTCCTCCCCGGAGCCTCCTGGATCGCGCACGGCGGAAAGGAAGGCGACGAGGAACTCTTCAACGTGCAGGAACACCTCGACAAGGCCCCCCGCGCCGCCTCCGTCCTCTTCCAAACCCACGGGGTGGGAGAGGACAGATCGCTCGTCGTCATCCAGGACGGACGGGACACCCTCTACGTCCCCGGCGACGCGAGCGGACTCTCCGACATCAAACTCACCATCAAAAGCAGCGCCGCCTCCGAGTTCCACAGCGGCGAAGGCGTCGAACGCTCCCACGACGGGGACTTCAACACCCTCTACCACTCGCGCTGGGGAGAAGAAACCAGCTTCCCCGTCACCCTGACCTACACCTTCGACAACGCCGACCAACTCGACTACCTCGTCTACTACCCCCGGCAAGACGGCGCCACCAACGGCAACTTCAAATCCGTTAAAATCCACGCCCGCGTCGCCGGAAGCAACACCTTCACCCTGCTCGCCGATCGAGACTTCGGCGGCTCCTCAGCCCCCACCCGCGTCTCCCTCGCCACCCCCCTCCTCTCCCCCGCGGAGATCAAGGTCGAGGTCTTCTCCGGCGTGGGCGACAACGTTAAGGGATTCGTCAGCTGCGCCGAGATCGAGTTCTACAAAAAAGCCAACGTCTCCGGATTTCTCGGCCTCTTCGTCGACCAAACCTGCTCCGCCCTGAAGCCCGGCGTCACCCTCGAACAAGTCCAGGCCCTCGACGACCCCTTCATCCGATCCCTCGCCGCGTCCCTCTACTACGGCGACTACCCGGTGGCCGACCGCGTCCGGGAATACCAGCCATACCCCGACCCGGCCACCGTCGCCCGCGCCAACAAAAACAAACGCTACGGGCAACTCGATAACGCCACCGGCATCTCCATCGCCGCCAACGAGCAAGTCGTCCTCTTCGTCGGCAACCTACAGGGACGAGAACTCTCCCTGCGAATCATGGACTACCACGAGGGCTACACCGGCACCAGCTACCCCATCGTCGAGGGACTGAACAAAATCAAAGCCTCCAACAAGGGACTCGCATACATCATGTATCACACCGACGACCCCACCGCCCGACCCGTCAAGATACACCTCGCCTCCGGGCAAGTCAACGGCATCTTCGACATCGCCAAACACGGGCAAAGCGACTGGGCGCCCATCCTCCAGCGAGCCGTCAACCAGCACATCGACGTCTACGGCCGCAAGGTGCACCTCCTCTTCCCCGTCGCCCGCTACCAGGCACACTGCCCCGACGGCGTCGCACTCGTCAACCTCTACGACCGCATCGTCGAACTCGAACAGCAGTTCATCGGCTTCCAAAAGTACAACCGCGTGCCCCGCAGCCGCGTCATGCTACTGGTCTCATACAACCCCAACACCTACATGAGCGCCACCGACTACCGCACCAACTACAACGACAACACCCTCCCCGAACTCCTCGACGTCGCCCGCCTCTCCACCTCCTCCATATGGGGACCCGCCCACGAGATCGGACACGTCCACCAAACCGGCCCATCCCTCTCCTGGGTAGGCCTCGGGGAAGTCTCCAACAACATCTACTCGCTCCACGTCCAAACCTCCCTCGGCAACCCCAGCCGACTGCTCGCCGAGCAAGGATACCAGAGCGGATTCACCCATATCGTCGCCGCCGCCATCCCCCACGCCACCGGCTCAAAGACCGACAGTAAACCGTATTTCCAGAAACTCGTCCCCTTCTGGCAACTGCAACTCTACGCCGCGAGCATCAACAAACCGGACTTCTACAAGGACATCCACGAGCTGGCCCGCACCGAACCCGACAAGGATTATTACTCGCAAGCGGGAGAGATCCAGCTCGACTTCGTGCGTCACGCCTGCGACCTGCTCGAGACCGACCTCACCGACTTCTTCGAATCCTGGGGCTTCCTCCGCGAGATCGACGAGGAGGTAGGCGACTACGGCAGCGCGCGCATGACCATCACCACCGCCGACATTGCCGCCCTGAAGGCCGAGATCGCCGCCCGCCCCTACGCCGCCAACAAGGCCCCCGCCGGCCTGCTCTACCTGACCGATAACACCGTCGACGCGCTCAAGAACCGTCGCGCTATCGTCCGGGGCAGCATGTCCAAGTCCGGAACGAACGTCACGATGAGCGGCTGGTCCAACGTCATGGCCTACGAGGTCTACCGCGAGGGTCTCCTCTACTCGGCCAGCCCCGACAACACGTTCACGCTCCCCCCCTCCGGCGCGATCGTCATCAAGGCCGTCGCCTGGGACGGCACGCGCGTCATCGCCGAATAGTCCCCCTCCCCTCCCCCTCCAGAGGGTGTATCACGCGATACACCCTCTTCTTTTTTCCCCTGCATCCACCCGCCCTCGCCTCGCCCCCACCCTCCCCTCCCCCTCCAGAGGGTGTATCACGCGATACACCCTCTTCTTTTTTCCCCTGCATCCACCCGCCCTCGCCTCG
>JAIROI010000027.1 GCA_031257615.1 Odoribacteraceae bacterium | reverse complement strand
GGAGGGGAGAGTTGCCTGTTACTTGTTATACAGGAAGCGTTTGATTTTCATGGAGGGGGTTTTCTCGAAAGGCTCGTGTTGCACGAGGACGAGTTGCAGGCGGGAGAAGTTGCTGACTCGCGCGTTGACGTAGTCGCGGATCTCCTGTTGGAGTTCCTCGAGGTAGTCCCCGGCGAGGGATTTGTAGTTTTCGGCCTGATTCTTGAAATGGCGGTAGTGCTTCTCCAGTTCCTCCATGTTGAGGTGGACCATGGCCACGAGTCGTCCGCTCTTTTCCACGACGAGCGACTCGTCGACGAAGCGGAAGTGGTTGATGATCGACTCGATCTCCTCCGGGTAGATGTTTTCGCCGGACGATCCGAGGATCATCGTTTTGATTCTCCCGCGGATGGTCAGCCGTCCGCGCTCGTCGATAGACCCGAGGTCGCCGGTGCGGAACCACCCGTCGGGGGTGAAGGTCTCCGCGTTGAGTTTCGGTTGGCGGTAATATCCTTGCATCACGCCCCGGCCCTTGACGAGGATCTCGCCTTCGCCCCGTTCATCCGGTTGGTCGATCTTCATGGAGACCCCTTCCATCGCCGGGCCCACGCCCTGGAAGAAGGTGTGGGAGGGGTTGGCCCCGGCGATCAGCGGCGAGGTCTCGGTGAGGCCGTAGCCGATGGAGTAGGGGAAGCGCGCCTCCCGGAGGAATCGTTCGACGGTGGCGTCGAGTTTGGCCCCGCCGATGCCGAAGAACTCCAGTTGTCCGCCGAACGTCCTCGCGAGTTTCCTTCCCGCGGCCCGGTGGAGGAGTTTTCTCCCGGCGCGCGTCCTGCAGAGGAGTCGCGTCAGGGCGGAGGCGCGCAGGGCGGGCGCGATTTGCGTCTTGTATATTTTCTCGATGACGAGGGGCACGGAGAGCATGACCGTCGGGCGCACCTTCTGCATGGCCGGCACGAGGAGCCTGGGGGTGGGGACGCGGTCGAGGTAGTAGACGCTTGACCCGTACATCAGGGGGAGGATCAGCCCGAGGGTGTTCTCGAACGCGTGGGCCATGGGGAGGATGCTCAGGAAGCGGTCGCGCGGGCCGACGGGTTGGATGGTGTGGGATTGCCGGGCGTTCCATGTGAGATTCTCGTGGGTGAGCACGACGCCCTTCGAGAAGCCGGTCGTGCCCGAGGTATAGATGATCGACGCGACGTCTTTCTCGTTGACGGGCGCCGGGGGCATGGGGGCGTCGTTGGTCATGTCGACGTCCGGCGCGAGGGCGTCCATTTCCTCCGGGGAATACTTCCCGTCGGGTATCGTGGCGAGGGTATTCGCGAGTATCTTGTGCTTCAGGAGGGGGAGATCGAGTCCTTCCAGTGTTTTGACGAGCAGTCGGGAGACGAACAGCACTTTCACCTCGGCGTGTTCCAGGATGTTTTTCACCTCCGCGGGGGAGAAGCCGGGGAGCACCGGCACGGCGATGGCCCCGATGGTCGCGATGGCGAATTGTGCTATGGCCCAGTTGGGCATACTGGCGCTGAGGATGGCGACTTTGTCGCCCTTGGTGACGCCCAGTCCGGCGAGGTGCCGGGCCAGCGCGTTTACTTCGCGGTGGAGTTGGCGGTAGGTTCTGTCGCCTTGCGTGACAAAATTCAATGACAGGTTGTTCGGGTAGAGCGCGCAGCTCCGGTTGAGCAGATCGGGTAACGTGAGTTTCTCGGTGATCATGACGTCATGGTGTCTTGTTAAAGCGCGGCAAAGGTAATACAAATTGCCACGCGGCAAAATCGCGCGGGTCTACTCGTTCCATCGTCTGGTGAATCCGGCGCGGATGGCTGCCATGAATCGTTCTTTCCATTCCTCGTCCTTGCTTTCCTCGACGCGGGAGAGCGTGATAAAGAGGTCGGCTTCGGAGAGTTGGTGGAAATCCCGCGCGGGGAGGTAGCGGGTATTTTCCCCCGCGCCGCTGGTGACGAGGACGCGTCGTTCGACCATCTCGTCGAGGATAAGTTGCAGTCTTCCGGCGTTCATGTCGAGTTGTTTCGCGATCTCGAGCAGGGAGGCGGCTCCTTGTTTCGCGTAGCGGTCGACGATCACGCGGGTAATTTTCATGGCGGTTTCGATCATGGCGAGCCAGGGTTCGTCGCCGCGCGTCTCGTCGCGATACATGAAATGCCGGTAGCGCGAGATGTAGCACAATTCGGCGCCCCAGAGGAGGATGCTCCAGCTGACCTGCACCCACGCGAGGAGCAGGGGCAGCGCGGCGAGGCTCCCGTAGACGGCGTTGTAGGCGCTGACGCCTATCTGGAAGCGGATGTAGAACCACTGTACGACCTGGTAGAGCGTCCCGGCGACCAGCGCGCCGCGGAAGGCGTGGCGGAAGCGGACGGGGGTGGCGGGCATGAACATGTATAGGAGTAGGAACAGTATCCAGACGAGCAGGTAGGGGAGGAGCGCCACCAGGCGTTCCACCCAGGGGGTCAGGACGGGGAGGTAAGTTTCCAGGCTGGTGGTCAGGAAGACATTCGCGCCGCTGCCGAGCACCACGAGCAGCGGGGCGATGAAGAGCAGCGAGAGGTAGTCGGCCAACATGCGTCTGGCGCTTCGTCCTTTTCGTATTCTCCACACGCGGTTCATGGCCGACTCCGCGCTGTTGAGCGCCCGGATGACGGCCCAGAGGAGGATAAAGACGCCGACGCCGGTGATGAGGCCCCCGCGGGCGTTATCGATGGCCCGGTTAGCGAACTCCATCAGGTGGTCGAGGAGCGAAGTATTCTCCTCGAAGAAGGAGCGCAGGAGTTTTTCGAGGTCTACGCGGAAGCCGAATCCTTTCGCGACGCCGACGAGGAGGGCGACGAGGGGGACGAAGGCGAGGATCGAGTAGTAGGTGAGGGCCGAGGCCGACACGCCGCACCCGTCGCCGGCGAAGCGGTGGACGGAGACGACGAGCGCCGAGAGCATCTTGAGGAGCGCCTCGCGGGGGCCTCCGCGTTCGCGCCGGAGGACGCGATAGTGGTGTTCGAGGCTAAAAAGCTTCTTGAGGGAGTCCATCGGGGGTCACGTCTTGAGCAGCCTTTGCAACTTTCTCTTGATCTCGTTCGCGGGAGCGTCGGGAGCGACGACGAGGTGAGGTTTCTGCACGACCACCGGGTGTTGCGCGCGATAGCGGGCGACGCCCCCCCCGGTGATGTTAAGCATGATGACGGCGTCCCGTTCGATGCGTCCCTCGTCGACGGCCTGTTGCAGGGAGGCGACGGCGACGGCGGCTGCCGGTTCGACGTCGACGCCCTCCAGTTGTTGGAAGAGTTTGGCGGCGCGCGTTGCTTCCTCGTTAGTGACCGCGAGGACGTCGCCGTCGGTATCGAGGAGCGCGTCGCGCAGTCCTCCCTTGATGGCGTAGGGAGGTTTCCGGTTAGAGAGCACGCGGGCGTTGATTTGTCCCGCGAGCCTCCTTGCTGTTTGCTCGTCGAGGGGGGGCATGTCGAGCGCCCTCTCTTTCCAGGCGTCGCGGATGGGGAGGAAGGGGGCGTTTTGCGAGAGGATCAACTTCATGAGGTGTTTGCCGAATCGTCCGTCTTCGATGAATCTCCTGTTGGCTTCCCAGGCGGCGATGGCCCCGGTGCCGCTGCCGACGGCCTGGAAGTAATAATCGGGGATTCGGCCGATGCGCGTCACGGCCGAGAGGACGGTAGTCCCCATCCCGTCTCGTCGCGCGACATTCTTCGCGCCGCCTTCGGGGCAGCACTGTTCCATTTCGCAGGCGATGTTCGAGAGGCGGATCGCGTCGAAGTAGTCGCTCCCGGCGGCGGTGCAGGCGATCTTCACGTGATCTTGCCACGGTTCGTCGGCCCACAGCGCGTCGAGGTTGTCCTCGGGCACGCACAGCAGGAGGGGGACGCCATTATTAGAGCAGACGCGCCCGAAGGCTCGCGCGGTGTTGCCTGCCGAGGCGACGACGAGGATCTTTCCCTGGTCTCGTCCCGGTCGGGCGCAGACCGCGTAGGCCTCGCACTCTTTGAAGGTGCCTGTTTTCATCAAGGCCCCTCGTTCGGGCCAGTACCCGCTGAAGGTGATGTAGAGGTTACTCAGTCCGAGGAATGCCCCCAGCCTCTCGCCGCGGTAGGTGACGGGGGCGGCCGACCCGGGGAGTTCCCTCTCCACGGGCAGCCAGGAGGAGTAGCGGTAGAGGCCTTGTCGCGTCTCGTCGAGGTGAAACTGTCGGTTCGCGTAGCGGGTGACGAGCAGGGCCGCGCCCTCTCCGGGGGGGCATTCCAGGTCCCAGCGCGCGTCCGGGAGGGGGGAGCCGCCGCGTGCGGACTCCAGGTGGTAGTGGTGATTCATGTGTCGGGTATATTAAAGGGATGCTCCTCGCGCCCGGAGGAGTTGTTCTTGTAATTTCAGGGCGTCCAGGTCGCGCGGGGTCAGTCGCAGGACGCGTTCCAGTCGCGCGGCGGATTCTCCGGCGCGTCCGAGTTGGAAATCGCGGATCGCCAGCAGCAGCAGCCAGCCGGGGTCGTCCTCGTTTATCCCGGGCGCGTTTTCCATCAGGGCGCTGGCCTCGGCGGTTTTCTGTTGCAGGAGCAGGTCGCGCACCTTCAGTTTAGCGAGCGCCGCGCGATCCTTCCCGTCTCGTTCGAGCAGGGCGACAAACTGCTGGTAGCGCTCTTGTTTCCCGGTGCGGCTATAACACTCGGCCAGCGCGAGGAAAGTTGTCTCGTCGGCCTTTTTCAGTTGCACGGCGGACTCGAAGAGGGGGATGGCCTGCGCGTGGCTCCCGTTACGGCTCAGGATATTCCCGGCCAGCACCAGCGCCTGGTCGTTCTGCGGGTTATACCGCAGCGCCTTGTTCAGTTGTTCGATGGCCTCCCGCTCCTTGTATTCCTTGCTATACGCGAGTCCTTTCATGTAGTACGCCGACGACGACGCGTCGTTTTGCTCCAGCATCCGGTCGACCGTCTGGTGTGCTTCCCGGAGTCGTCCCAGTTCCACCTCGTTCAGCGCTTTCACGGTCAGGGCGTCCATCAGCTGGGGTTGTCGTTTCAGCGCCTCGTTGGCGGTCCTCACCGCGTTTTCCGGTTGTCGGGAGGCGTAATAGAGGCGCGCCAGGCGCATCCACATCTCCTCGTTCCAGGGGTGTTCCGTCAGGTACTCTTCCAGGACGCGGATGGCCCCGGGGTAGTCGCCCGCGTCCAGCAGTCGCATGGCCTCCAGGTCTTTCTTCGAGAGGCGTTCCCCCACGAAGCTCATCGGCAGCCCGTCGGCCTCCACCGCGTGCAGCAGCCCTTCCTGCACCGGGAACAGGCCGTTCTTCAGTTGGTAGTCGTTGATATACACGTTCGCGTAGATCATGTAATCCCAGTCCTTGCCGAACTTCTCGTAGTATCTCCCGTAGATCACCTTCACGTTCGTGTCCGCCCGGAAATAGTGTTGCATGTTCGCCGAGTGGTTCGTGATGATGGTCACGGGCCGGCCCTTGTAGTCCACGTTGGCCTTGAACCATTCGGCGGCTTCCTTGAGCGAGTTGTAGTAATAATCGGTCTCGTAGTCGCCGTACGCGCCGCGCAGTCCTCCCGCGAGTTCATTGAAATAGACGTACTCGTTCGGGTAATTGCGGGCCGCGTGGCGCAGCGGGAGCAGCAGCAGCGCCACCACCGTCGCCCACGAGACGATCCGCGCCGGTCGGCATCCGGCCATTAGCCGGCTCCAGAAGCAGGCCGCCAGCACCGCCATCACCGGCATCACGAACAACATGTGGCGTATCCCCCCGTACAAGTTCGAGTTCTTGTGAATGACCCAGAAGACCGGGAAGACCAGGGCGAACAGCAGGAAAAAGTCGTTCAGTCCGAACTCCCGTCGTCGCGTCGCCGCCCGGATCAGGTAGCCCACCCATCCGATCACCACCGCCAGCGGCGCCGCTATCAGCAGGTACTTGGGCGCGTAGTGCGCCGGCAGCATGTTCGACATCACCTGTTTCCCCTCGAAGATCGTCCGCAGCCCGATGCTCAGGTTCGTGAACTCGCGCAGGGAGAGCAGCACGTTAGAGAAGGGGCGAGCCAGCGCGAACGGCCAGCAGAGAATGGACAGCAGGTAGCCGCCGACCAGCACGATCGCTATCACCCCCAGGATGTTCTCGATCTCCCGCCAGTGCCGCCCGATCCGGAGGCACTCCTTCCAGCCCACCCGCAGCGCGTAGAACAATCCCCCGTACATCAGCAGGTACGGGAAGAGGAGCAACCCCCCGGAGCGCGTCCCCAGCGCCAGCGCGATGCCGGCGATGGCCCCGATAGCGTGGCGCAGTTTCACCGTCGGGAAGCGGTCGAAGAGCCGGATAAAGTAGTAGATCGAAACGATGTAGCCGACGGCAAACGGAATATCTTTCAGGTTATTCATGCTGTGCCCCAGGTAGCGCGGCGATAGGAACAGGAGGATCATCGACAGCAGCCCGCACGCCCCGCCCCCCAGTCGCAGCCCCAGCAGTCCCAGGAAGATGATCCCGGCGGCCCCCGTCAGCGCGCAGATCGCGTGGCGCACCCGGTAGACGTCCTCCGCGCCGATCGCTTCCGCCGCGGCCGCCGCCGCCACCTGCGCGATGTTCCCGTACAGGTGCAGCATCGTCTTCGGCTGGTCCAGCGCCGCCTTGTTGCCCGTCTTGAAGTAGTCCAGCACCAGCATCGCGTGCTGGTGATCCACGTACTCGTCCCCGCTAATCCCGTGATCCCGGCTCGCGTAGGGCATGTAGAGCAACGCGAACAGCCCGAACAGCAGCATCAGGAACCGGGTGGTCATCTCCCGCCGCGGGTCTTTCCCCGCGATCAACCCCCTGAAAAAACCGCCCGACAGCAGGTGGCGCGCCGGCGCCTTCACCCGGTAATTCCACGCCGCGCGCCCCCTCTTCCCCTCCTTCCAGGTCGCGGAGGTCTCCAGGCGGCGAAACTTCGCGCCTTCCCTCAACAGGCTGTATGCCACGGCCCGCGACGGAGTCTCGTCGAGATCCTTTCCCCCGTATGCCTTCGCGAAAAGCGACTTGCTGCCGACGAGCACCGGCGAGTCCACCACCTCCCGGTCGCTCCCGAAGAGCCGCGGGTCGATGAAGCCGCCCCATCGTTTGGCTTCCCCGCGGGCCGCGTAGTAGATGCCCTTCTCCTTCCTTTTCAGCTGCTTGTATTCATGCACCAGCCGCGGCAGGTCGTCCGGCGACACCCGCTCCAGGTCCACCACCATCACCTCTTCTCCCGTCGCTCCCTCCAGCAGCCCGGCGAGATCCTCGCCCCTGTCCGTCGCGATCACCCCGTCGATCGTCCGTTTCTCTTTCGCGAAACCAATAACCTGTAACTCGTTTACATTCATGTATGCTTGTAATTTTAGTTTCTCGGACAAAAGTAACCTTTTATTCATTACACTCCTAACCCACCCCCTCGCGGGGGGGGAAAAGGGGAGGACAGCGCCCCTTACCGGGATTCCCGGTGGCCTTACCGGGATTCCCGGTAGCCGTACCGGGATTCCCGGCGCCCGTACCGGGATTCCCGGTGACCTTACCGGTATTCCCGGTGACCTTACCGGGAATCCCGGTGAGCGTACCGGGAATCCCGGTGACCTT
>JAIROI010000135.1 GCA_031257615.1 Odoribacteraceae bacterium | reverse complement strand
GTTTTCAAATTCTGTAACTCCTAACGTTAGGAGGTGAGGGTCGTTTTCGCGTTCAGAAACTCCTAACGTTAGGAGGTCGGGTGCGTTTTCGCATTCAGAAACTCCTAACGTTAGGAGATCGCGCGCGTTTTCGCGTTCTGACACTCCTAACGTTAGGAGGTTGGTCTTTAAATTTGAGAATCGACCTCCTAACGTTAGGAGGTCGGTCTTTTAATTTCCGGATTACCCTCCCGCGTTCAGGAGGTTAGCAATGAAATTTTCAGGCGAACCTCCTATATGTAGGAGGGTGGGAATGAAATTTTCAACCCGACCTCCTGCATGTAGGAGGTCGGGAATGATTTTTTTGATCGACCTTCCCCGGCGCGGGGAAGGGGAAACGGGGAGGGGTTTAGAAGTAGATGCCGAAGCGGAGGTCGAGGACGGGGTAGAAGCCGCGGTAACCGAAGGTGAGGAGGCCGTCGTTGTAGGGGCGGCGGGAGGAGTCGTAGAAGCTGTGGGAGTATCCGAGGCCGGTGAAGATGTCGGCGAAGATGAGGTGGGGGAAGAAGTACTGGAAGCCGACGGTGACGGAGGAGGAGAGTTTGTTGAAGGTTTGGCGGAGGGGGACGTTGACGAGGTATTCATGGAAGGTGAGGTCGTCCTCGCGGTAGGCGCGCATGATGTTGTCGGTGTAGCGAACGCGATAGTGGTTGTAAGCGAGTTCGGCGCCGTAGTAGTACCGGGGGAGGAAGAATCGTTTGTAGCGGAAGGAGGCTCCGGCGCCGCGAAGTCGGGTAAATTCTTCGCCGTTGCTGAGGGCGGTGTAGAGGTAGTGGTCGTCGCGGTTGGTGATGGAGTAGGCGGCGAGGCCGACTTGTAGCCATTCGGCGTCGTTGAGGCGTTTTTCGAGGGAGAGGCGGTTGACGCTGCCGAGGATGGTGACGTGGGTGGCGACGGTGTACCGGGGAGGGCGCTGGGCGGTGGCTGTCGGGATGGCCAGCAGGGCGGCCGCGAGTACGAGGAGAGTTGTTTTCATTGTTGTTCTTTTTTTACTTCTATTTTGCTGATGAGCGAGAGGCGTTCGCCGGTGTGGTCGATTTGGTATAGGCCGTCTTCTCCGATGACGAGCAGGGAGGCGGGGAGTGGGATGACGTCGTAGGTTTGGATTTCGCCGATTTCTCGGATGTGGTCGAGGTCGTCGACCCATTCGGGGCGGGCGGGGTTGGAGACGTCGTAGAGTTTGATCCCGTTGTCGCAGATGAAAAGTTTGTTGCCGAGGAGTCCGAGTCCGCGGGGGTTGTTGAGGGGGTCTTCGGCGAGGAGTCGGGGTTGGCGGGGGTTGGAGACGTCGTATACCTGGAGGAGGTTGGAGGTTCGTCCGCACCAGGAACTGTTGGAGTTGAGGGTGACGTAGGCGCGGTGGCCGTCGGAGACGACGGGGTCGCAGCTTTTGATGTGTAGGGTGTGGGAGAGGAACGCGGGGCGCTCCCGGTTGGTGATGTTGTAGATGTACATTCCGTTTTGGGAGCCGATGAAGAGGAGCGTGTCTATGGTGAAGATGGTTTCGGCGCCTGCTTCGAGGTTTTGGTCTTTG
Organism: Odoribacteraceae bacterium; assembly: GCA_031257615.1. Taxonomy (GTDB): domain Bacteria; phylum Bacteroidota; class Bacteroidia; order Bacteroidales; family Marinifilaceae; genus JAIRKS01. The sequence goes on along the minus strand of JAIROI010000135.1, from coordinate 5,438 downwards.
CTGGGGAGGCGGTATGGTTGTTCGGGGATGGTGAGGTCGAAGACTTTTAGTTTGTCGTGTTCGACGGCGTAGAGGTAGTCCCCGCTGATGGTGAACCGGGCCATGGATCCTCCTTGTCCGGCGTCGCTCCCTGAATCGGCGTTGTATCCGTAGTCACCGGAGTTGTTTTCGGTCGCGCAGGCGACGGCGAGGGCGAGGATGACGAGTATGTAGTTTTTCATGGTTGTTTTATTTAGAGGTGATTTTATTTTGTTTCCATCCGACGAGGATGTAGGATTCGGGGCGTTCGACGTAGCACGGGTATCCGTCCGGGGAGAGGGGTTCGGGGAAGATGTTTTTGACGCGTTCGGTGACGACGCGGGCGTTGAGGTCGAAGGCGACGAGGTCGACGGCGTTGTCGATGTAGAGGATGTTTCCTTTTATGGCCATGTCGATGCATCCGGGCGCGATGATGAATCCTTCGGGGACGGGTCGGGCGGGGTTGGCGTTGTTGATGACGTGGATGCCCTTGTATTTTTCGTTGACGTAGAGGTAGGGGGCTTTGTGGTAGATTTTCCCGGGGTTTTGGAGGTCGCGGGGGGTTGTGTAGGAGACGGATCGTTCGAGTTCCTGGCGTTCCATGAAGACGGGCGCGTAGGCGGATTGGGGGGAGTAGTAGAAGCCGGCGAGCGCGGTGACGAGCGCGGCGGCGATGGCGATTGGTAGGATTTGTTTTTTCATTTTACTTGGTTGTTTATAGTGAATGAATGTGTTTTCGGGGGTGATGTATTAGCGTTCGCGGAGGATGTCGACGAGCCGGCGGAAGTCTTCGCGGTGGCCGCCGGGGTCGAAGTTGACGGGGTCGGCGAGTCGGGCGACGGCTTGCCAGTCGAGGTTTCCCTTGTAGGCGGAGTTTTTGAGGAGGAGGGCTGCTGCTGCGACGGCGGCGGCGAATCGGGCGTTTTCGGAGGGGGCGACGACGGGTTCTCCGGGTATGTCGAGGGTGAGGAGGCGGCTGAGCGCCTGTACGTCTTTTTTGTAGCGGGCGGAGAGGGTCGCGAGGGGGTGGCCCGGGGCGTGGCGCAGTTGTAGCTGGTAGAGGGCGGTGACGGTTTGTCCGACGCCTATCTCCCCGGCGTCCTGTCGGTCGTCGTCGAACTGGTTTTGTTCGAGGGCGCGGTTTTCGTATCCGATGAGTCGGTATGCTTCCACGCGGGCGGTGTCGAAGGCGAGTTGGAGTTTGCAGTCGCGGGCGACGGTGTAGAATCGTTCTCGTTCTTGTATGAATATTTTTTGGAGTTGGGCGGCGGAGGAGATGTATTCGTAGTTTCCGTTTCCGTTGTCGGCGAGTTGCTCCATCATGGCGTCGTTGAGGTTTCCCCTGCCGACGCCGATGACGGTGAGGTTGACGCCGCTTTTTCTTTTTTCTTTGATGATGTCGACGAGTTGTTCTTTCGAGGACACGCCGACGTTGAAGTCTCCGTCCGTGCCGAGGATGACGCGGTTGTTGCCGCGGGGGATGAAGTTGTCGAGGGCGATCTGGTATGCTTTTTCGATGCCGGCGGCGCCGGCGGTGGCTCCTTTTGTTCCGAGGGTGGCGATGGCGGCCTTGATGGTGTTTTTTCCGGCGGCGGTGCACGGCGTGGAGGGGAGGGAAACTCCGGCGCGTCCTCCGTAGGTGACGATGGCGACGCGGTCGACGTCCCGTAGTCCGTCGATCATGAGGGAGAATCCTTGTTTGAGCAGTGGCAGGCGGTCGGCCGGCTCCATGGATCCGGACACGTCGAGGAGGAAGACGTGGTTGGCCGGCGGGAGGTCGGCGGCGGCGATGACGCGGCCTTTGACTCCGACGCGGAGGAGGTGGTGGTCGGCGGCCCAGGGGCATGGGAATAGCTCGGCGTCGAGGCTGATTTCCTCGTCGGTCGCGGGATCGGGGTAGTCGTAGGTGAAGTAGTTGAGAAATTCCTCGACGCGGACGGCTTCGGGGGGCACGGGTTGTCCTTCCTCGATGAAACGGCGGGCGTTGGCGTACGAGGCGCCGTCGGCGTCGACGGAGAAGGTGGAGACGGGGTAGTCGGCGGCGCGCAGGAAGGGATTTTCGGCGTGTCCCTCGTAGCGGTCGTCGACGGGACGAGGCTCGGCGGCGGGGGAGGCGTCCGCGGAGAAGTCTCCTGCCGGGTCGACGGAGCAGGCGGCGAGGAAGAGGAAGGCGGCCGGGATGATGGGATGCTTTTTCATGGTTGTTGTTTTTTGATGTTAATATCCAAACGGCACTTCGACCATTTCCGTTTCGGGCATCTCGAAGGTGACGACGGAGGGGAGGACGTAGCCGATGACGCCCGCGCCGCCGCGCACGTTGGTGTGCACTTGCACGGGTTCCATGACTCCCTGTTCCAGCTCGAGAAGCATGAGGGATTTGAGGTGGAGATAGGAGTCGGGGTCGATGCGAATCAACTTGACGCGGTGGCGCATGACTTGACGCTGTGTAACGGTGTGGCCGTCGCTCTGGTACTCGAAGCGGTAGGTGTTCCTGGCTCCGACGCTGACGCGCATGGTGTAGCCGACGCCCTCGAAGGTTTCGTTGGTGAATATACGGTAGCGGTTGGGGACGACGTCTTCGTTGACCCACGTGTGGTTTCCGCCGATGAGGAGGGGGTCGTTCTCGGGATTGAAGGCGTAGGCGCTGGCGAGGCTGTATTGCAGGTCGTCGACGAGGTCGTAGGTCTGTGTCTCGACGACGAGACGGTAGTAGTGGCGCTCGCGGGCCTTGTCGTTGATGTGTATGGCGTAGCGCGCCTGTTCGATCTTGTCGGGCCTGCCGACGAGGGTCGAGTCCACGCGGATGGGGACGCTCTCCAGTGGCAATGTCACCTCTCCCTGGGCTTCCTGGAGGCCGTCGGCGCGGACGGCGACGCGGACATGATCGCCCGGACGGGGACGCGCGTCGGCAAGGTAACGCAACCTGGAGCCGAAAGTCATGGAGGTTACCGGACGGAGGTCGCCGGCGAGTTGGCCGTTGATGTATACCTCTCCGGTGACGTTGGTCGGGGGGGCGCTGAACTCGTCGGAGAAGTGGCGCGTCTGCCAAACGTCGAGGCACACCAGCGAGTCCGCCTCGATGAAGGAGTAAAGGACAAGTTTCAGTGGGGGCAACGAGCCGGTGTATTCGTTGACGCTCTCGCAGGAGAGTAGCGCCGCGGCCAGGGCTACGAGGAGTGATCTGTTCATGTCAAAAAGTTATGGAGTAAGAGATGGAAGGGATTACTGGGAAGAGGGAGGCCTCTCGCAAGGCGCTCTTGCGCTGTCCGCCGATCTCCTCGCTGCTCATGTAGACGAAGAAGGGATTCATTCGCGAGTAGACGTTGTAGATGTTCAGGCTCCAGGTGGAGGTCCAGCGGGGGGCGCGGCGGCGGTAGTTCAGGCCGAGGTCCAGGCGGTGGTAGGCCGGCAACGCGTAGTTGTTGCGGTATTCCACGTGGGGGACGACCGGCGAGCCGCCGACGTTCGCTCCCTCGATGATCGGGGCGTCGTAAGCCTCGAGGGCGACCGTGGCGCGCGCTCCCGAGTTGTATACCCAGGCCGCCGAAACGTCCAGGGACTTGGAGAAGCGGTGCATCGCGACGGCGTTCACCCCGTGGCGGCTGTCGTTGCGCGCCGGGAAGCGCTGCCCCCTGTTGATCTCTTTGCCGGGAAACTGCCGGTTGGCCCATGCCAGCGTGTAGTTGATCCAGCCGGTGGTCTTTCCCTGTCGCCGCTGCAGTTGCAGTTCGAGGCCCCGCGCGTCTCCTTTCCCGATCGCCACGTTCTCCTCCCAGTCGCGGTAGGCGGGGAGTATCGTTGCCCCGTCGACGCACTCGATCTGGTTGGCCATCGTCTTGTAGTAGCCCTCGGCGGTCAACTCCCAGCCGGGGCGGAAGCGGTAGTAGATGCCCGCCGCCACCTGGCGCGATCGCATCGGACGCACCCGCCTGGTCACCGGCACCCACAAGTCGCTCGGCAAACTCACCCCGCCGAAGGCAAGCAGGTGAATGTACTGGCTCATCTCGGAGTAGGAGGCCTTCAGGTCGAGACGATCGCCGACGGCGTATTGTAAGGAGAGACGCGGCTCGGCAGAGAGATAGGTGGCGTCGGAACGGAACAGCGTCAGGCGCGCCCCCGGATCGACGCGCAGGCGACCCCACGCGATCTCTTCCTCGTAGAAGAGGGTGAATTCTCCCCCGCGGACGCGGTTTTTCATTCCCACCTCTTGTCCCGGCGCCTCCGTCTCCCCCAAGGCCACGCGCGCGGAGTTGCTTATCTCCGGCGTGAAGGTGTGGTGGATGACCTCGGCGCCGAAACGGGCGACGCGCCGGGTGGCGTTGTACTCGAAATGCACCTTGGCGATCGCGTCCTCGATGCCGGAATGGTAGCGCGTGCGGGTCTGGTTGGCCAACCATACCGGCGACGCCTCGGCGACGCGCGCGGAGAGGGTCGAGTCGATCTTGACGTTGATCGTCGAGAGGTAGCGGTTGTACGAGAGAAGGTATCGCCCGTAGAGCCGCTCGTTGATCCGCGCCCCGTACTCGAGGAGCGCCACCAGGTTGCCCCAACCCCAGCGCCAGTCGCGTTCCTCGGTGGAGAGGCTGTTGGAACTCTCCGCGCGCGTCCGGTTGGCGTAATTCATGTAGTCCTCGCCCCAGTAGAGGCCCAGGGATAACTGCCGGCGCTCCGAGAACTTCCGCGTGACTTTGGCGTTGACGTCCGTGAAGTGGTAGCGCCCCGTGCTGTAGTTCTCGCGGCCCGATGCGTCCTTCTCCATCGTCAGGGAACGCAGCAGGGAGGGGAGAAAAAGATCCATGTAGGTGCGCCGCGCGGAGAACTGGAAGGAGGTCTTGCCGCGCTCCAGCGGCCCCTCCAGGTCGAACTTGGAGGCAAGAAGCCCCACCGACAGGTTGCCGTGCATCTCCCGCGCGTTCCCCTCCTTGAGCCGCGTGTCCACCACCGAGGAAAGACGACCCCCGTAACGCGCCGGGAAACTTCCCTTGTAGAAATCGACGCGCTTGACGACATTGGAGTTGAACGTCGAGAAGAAGCCCATCAGGTGGCTCGGGTTGTAGATCGGGATGCCGTCCATCAGGTAGAGGTTCTCGTCGGCGTTGCCCCCGCGGACGTATAGCCCGGCCAATCCCTCGTTGCCGGTCTTCACCCCGGGCAGCAGTTGCAGGGTCTTCAGCACGTCGCTCTCGCCCAGCAACGCCGGCAGGTCGTTGACGATCTCCACCGGGAATTGCACCTGCCCCGGCCGCGCGTGTTGCATCCGCGCCGCCGGGATCTCGTACACCACGTCCACCCCCTCCAGCATGATGGAAGGCGACAGGGAGACGTGAATGACCGTGTCGCGGGTCAACGCGAGCAACGCCTCGAAAGGACGGTAGCCCACGAACGAGATGACGAGCGCCCGCTCCCCTGCCTCCAGCGTC
>JAIROI010000046.1 GCA_031257615.1 Odoribacteraceae bacterium | reverse complement strand
GGTGACGATAAGGGTCAGGGCGGCTCCCTCTTGACTGATCTCGAATTTGGTGTTCGCGGGCAAGGCCGAGTCGCTCGACGCGACGTTGACGACGGCTGTCCGGGTGGGGGTGTATGTCGTGATGGGGTCGAGCGTGAAGGTGTAGGTATACGAGGAGGTCGGGGAGTGCTCCTCGCTTGTCTCCGCCAACTCGAGCCAGCTGTCGCTGTTCGAGAGCCGCCAGGGGACGGTGGACTTGACGGTGAAGGTCTGGCTACCGCCCGATATCGGGTAGGGGTTGGAGAGGAGGGCCTCGAAGATGTCGTAGGCAAGTTGCTTGATGGAGACCGTGCGCGTGATGGTCTGGCCGAGGGGGCCGGTGAAGGTGACGAGCACCGTGCCGGAGATGTCGACGCCTGACTCGTTGATCGCGGGTTTTAGCTGGAAGGTGGTGGTGGTGTTCAGGGAGGGGAGGCCAAAGCCGGAGGCCCAGAAGTCGTTCTCGAGGTTCGCGCTCGCGCCGAAGGTCAGCGCGTAGTCGACGCCGTCCGCGGCCGGGACGGGAGAGACAGTCACCTGCTCCGCCGTCGGGGTCTTGTTGAACGTGATCTGCCAGGGATTCACTTCCAGGGAGAATTCTTCATCAGCGGACTGCGCGACGGTGATCTTCTTCCGCAGGTTGCCGGCCACGATGTAGAAGTGACCGGAGCGGGGAACGTCGCCCGGATTGTTCGGAACGGCCGTGAAGACCAGCGTCGACTGCACTCCCGCGCCGGCGGGGGGAGTGGTCGACGCGTGGGTGAGCCACCCGGGAAGTTCCTCGATGGTCCAGCCGGTGGTGTAGTCGGTGACGACGCGGAGACTCTTCGAGAGGCCCTCCTTGTAGAAGTCAATATGACTCTTGTCGACAGCGAGGTAGTACTGCCCGTTGAACTCGATCTCGTTCATGCCGCCGTCGTTCCAGGGGGTGATCCGCGCGACGATGTTCGAGGGCTTGTTGACGTACGCGAGCCACGGCCCCGGCCACCCGTCGGCCTTCACCTCGTCGATCACCACGTTGTAAAGGTAGTTGCGCTTCAGGTCGAGGGGGTCGTCGTTGTCGTCGACAAACTCGACGCGGTAGTAGGTTTTCTTGTTGTTCCCGTCGAACCGTCCGCCGACCACCAGGCAGGTGTTCTTCATCCACTCCTGGTCGGTAAGGTCGACGTTGGCGGCCTCGAACGCGTAGATGATCTCTTGGAAGGCCTTGCCGTTGGGGTCGGTCGTCCCGGTGAGGTCGTAGCCGAGGAAGCTGCCCGGCACTTTATTGCCGGCGAGGTAGCAGGCGGCGACGGCTGGCGTTCCCGACTCGTATTTCGGCGCGACATGCCCGGCGTCGCGATAATTATAAAGCAGGACGCTATCGAGTATAAAGTTGATAACGTCGGCGTCGAGGGAAACGTCGACGCGGGCAACGGCGCGGGTAAGATCAACATTGAGGGTGCCGGGATTGGAGGTCTCCGCGATGGTCAAGTTCGAGGCGTACTCTCCCCACATAGGGAAGGGGTACGCGAGCTTCGCGCCGGCGGCGGCGCTCGCGAGGCCGTTGAGGAGCGTCTCGCGGGTAGGCCCGGAGGAGATGATGGAGTTCGGCGCGTAGCCGGCGACGGAGGCGCGCGCGTTGGCGATGATCACCATCTTATAAGGTATCGGGGTACTGCCCCCGTCGAGCGGGTTGATGGGCAGCCGGACGGTGAAGGTTTTCTCCGGGTAGCGGGGCGGGGTCTCGCCGTCGGGCGCGTCTGTGATGGCGGCGCCTGTGGCCGGCGCCCGGTAATACAATTTATCGTTGTCCGTGGTGAACAAGAGCACGTCGACGTCGACGACCTTGTTCTCGTTTGCGCTGCCCGGGAGGCTGCGCGTCGGTGGGGCGGGGGTGGAGAGAGACAGGGTGACAAGCGCCGTGCTATCTCCAACGATGATTCTTTCCCGCGCCCCTCCGTCGAGGTCTCTGATGCAAGCGCCAAACAGGAGCGCCATCGCCAATGCAAAAAATAACCGGGATCCTTCTTTCGAAAGATTCCGGCGTACTTGGTATCCCTGCCTTGCGGCAGAGGAGTTGTCCGATCGTTCTTGCGAACGGTTTGCGTAGTATGTTTCGTATGCGTATTCCATCAATTATCCTTACTTGACAAGTGAACTGTGCTTTTTTCGGTGTCAAATTTATGAGCCTTAGAAATACCCTCCAAGAGTTTTGAGCATTTTCTTTCTATGTCCCACCATTTTTAACATATCTCCCCTCCCGAACAAGTCATCCGGCTAATTGTCTACCCGAAAACGCACCTATATAATAAGGTGTAGCCGCGGCGCGGACTCCCGCGGCGGCGTTCTTCTTTATACCGATAATTTGACGCGATTAGGCGATCAGATGTTGAAGCGGAAATGCATGATGTCGCCGTCCTGCACGACGTACTCCTTTCCCTCCACGGCCATCTTTCCGGCCTCCTTGCACCTGGCCTCGGAGCCCAGGGCGATGTAGTCCTCGAACTTGATGACCTCGGCCCGGATAAATCCCTTTTCGAAATCGGAGTGGATGACGCCTGCCGCCTGCGGCGCCTTCATTCCCTCGCGGAACGTCCAGGCGCGTACCTCCTTGGGGCCTGCCGTGAAATAGGTGCGCAGGTTGAGCATGGCGTAGGCGACGCGGATCAACTTGCTCGCGCCCGCCTCCTCGAGGCCGAGTTCCTCCAGGAAAAGCATTTTCTCCTCGTAGCCCTCCAGCTCGGCGATGTCGGCCTCGATCCCGGCCCCGATCACCAGCAGGCTCGCGCCCTCGGCCTTCACCGCCTCGCGCACGGCCTCCACGTGCCTGTTGCCGCTCGTCACCGAGCCCTCGTCGACGTTGCAGACGTACAACACCGGTTTGTTCGTCAGCAGCATCAACTCGTCGGCCACCTCTTGTCGCGCTCCCGTCAGCTTCACCGTCCGGGCCGACTCCCCCCTCTCCAGCGCCTCCCGGTAGAGGAGCAGCACCTCCGCGAGCAGTTTGGCGCGCGCGTCACCGCCGGCCTTGGCCCGCTTTTCCTCCTTCGCCAGGCGGCTCTCCACTGTCTCCAGGTCCTTGAGTTGCAGCTCCACGTCGATCGTCTCCTTGTCCCGGACAGGATCGACCGCCCCGTCGACATGCACGACGTTAGGGTCGTCAAAACAACGCAACACGTGGATGATCGCGTCCGTCTCGCGGATGTGGGACAGGAACTTGTTCCCCAGCCCCTCGCCCTTGGAGGCACCCTTGACCAAGCCCGCGATGTCCACGATCTCGACCACCGCCGGCACCACGTTCGCCGGCTTCACCAACTCCACCAGCTTGTTCAGACGGGCGTCCGGCACCGTGATCACCCCCACGTTCGGCTCGATCGTGCAAAACGGGAAGTTGGCAGCCTGCGCCTTGGCGCTGCTCAAGCAATTGAAAAGGGTCGACTTCCCCACGTTCGGCAACCCGACGATTCCGCATTGTAAACTCATGATTATTCTCTTTTTGTTTTGTTCAGCCGCGAAGGTAACGCTTTATTTCCAAAACGCGGGGAACGACGGGTAGGTGGGGGACAAGGATCACAGGCCCACGATGGTGACGGTTTTTCCGTTGATGATTTCTTTACGGGTGTAGATTTTTTCCTCCCACGCGACGTCGGGGCGGCGGTCAAAGAGGACGAGCCAGCTTTCCGCGCAGCCGCAGGTGTCCATGTAGCGGGCGGTTTGCGCGATGCCATCCTCCAGGTACTTCGCGCCGCGGCGGATCTTTAGCTCGATCGGGTATTTCCGATTGTTATACGACAGGCAGATGTCGAGGCGGCCCGTGCCGGACGCCATCTCTCGCGCGATCTGGCCGCCACCGTTGACGACTCGCTGCAAGAAGGCCATTAATACAAGGTGGGCGGCAGCTTCCTTGTACTCGTATCGCTCTATCCAGATCTCGCTGTTCTCCCGCCAGAACTGCTGGAAGTCGCTCATCAGGTAGTCCATGTCGATGCGACCATCTTTCAGGTAGCGGGGCATCTGGAAGGGGTACGAGGGGTTTTGCAGGACATTCTGCGTAGAGGAGGATAGCTTGCG
>JAIROI010000122.1 GCA_031257615.1 Odoribacteraceae bacterium | reverse complement strand
TGTCGCAACAAGCCTCCCCGTCGTCGGAATTGTTTGTTGCGACACGACGACAAGGCTTCCCGACGACGGGAAGGTCTGTCGTCGCGCGAAAACAAGCTTTCCCGACGACTGGAAGGTCTGTCGTCGCGCGGAAATATACCTCCGTAGGGCTCCGGAGGTCTGTCGTCGCGCGGAAACAAGCTTTCCCGACGATTGGGAGGCTTGTTTCCGCGCGGGAACAAGCTTTCCCGACGACTGGAAGGTATGTCGTCGCGCGGGAACAAGCCTCCCCGACGACTGGAAGGTATGTTGTCGCGCGGGAACAAACCTCCGGGCGCCGCGGGGAAGAGTAGGAAGCGAGTAATTATTGCCGGCGCCGCGGGTTATTCCATGTAGGGTTAGAGGGAGTGGGGGACAATTAAAAAACCTCGCGGGGAGGATGCGAGGTTTCGAGGGGGGGGAGGGGGTTAGAGTTGATCGGCAAGGGAGCGCAGGAGTTCGGCGGCGCGGGGTGGGGGAGGGCCGTTCTCGGGGAAGAGGCCGACGACGCGGGAGCCTTGCCAGAGGATGGGGATGACGCCGTTGTAGCGGTCGTTGACGGTGAGGGGGCCTTCCTGGAAAGAGAGGGGTTGTTTGGTGAAGGTGAAGTATCTTTCGAGGATAGCGCGGGCTTGTTCGGGGGTGTCGGAGACGATGACAAAGAGTTGGTAGGGGCGGTCGTCGCGGAGGTAGCGGGCGCTGTACACTTTCTCGAGGAACTCGTGGCCGAGGTAGTTGGATGTGGTGTAGGTCTCGGAGTAAGGCTGTTTGTGCAGCGGGGGGAAGCGGCGGAGGATGTCGGGGTAGGCGGCGCGCGGGTTTACGCGAAGGGCGAACGCGGTGGCGATCTCGCGGATGACGTTGCCGGCGTTGTCGTAGCCGTTGCTCCACAGTTTGACGTAGAGGGAGTCGACGAAGAAGGCGAGGGACTCGTTGTCTCCCTGTGCCTCTCCGCCGATGGGGTAGTGGGCGAGACCGGAGGTTCGTTCGGCGGCGTACATGCCGAAGGCGTCTTCGGGGGTGGCGTGGCGGTAGACCTGGATGGTGATGTAGGCGTCCGCGCGGGTGTACTCGGTGGTGGTCATCTCCCGGAAGTTATTCTCGATGTAGAGTGGCGCGGCGCCGTTGATCCTGTCGAAGAGGTTGTCGGGGTTGAATGTTTCGATCTTGTCGGAGAGTTTCCACTCTGGCAGGCGGGGGAGGCTCGCGTGGATTCGCGCGGGAGTTTGCGCGGTCGCGAGGAGGGGGGCGACGGCGGCGAGGAGGAGGGTGAGGGTTTTCATGATCAGGAGAGGAATTCGGCGGGTACGTTGAGGACGGGCGCGATGGCGGCGATTTTGCGTTGCACGTCGAAGCCCGATGGGCACTTGACGGTGCAGGCGGTGCAGCCGGAGCAGGGCGCGGCGTTGATGTCGAGGTCCATGAGGGTTTCTCTCGAGAGGCTGGCTTGCTTGTATCCGTGGGCGTACATGTATGCCCTCATGATGTCGGGGATGGGGAGGTGTTTTGGGCAGGTGGCGACGCAGGATTCGCACCGCTGGCAGAAGAGCATCTCCCGGTGTTGGAGGTCGGCGAGGTAGTGTTGATCGTCGGTGGTGAGCGCGGGGGCCTGGGCCGCGGCGAGGCATTCATCCAGTTCGTCGAAGTTGGTGAAGCCGGGGATGGCGGTCGCGATGCTTTCGTTTTCCCATGCCCAGCGCAGGCACGCGCGGGCGTTTATTTTTCTTTGTCCCTGGGGGTCTTCTCGTCCGCCGGTCATGGTTTTCATGGCGATGATCCCGATGCCGGCGTTGGCCGCTTGTTGGATGGCGCGGGTAGTCTCGGCGGCGTTGTGCAGTTTGAAGTTATAAGAGACGAGGATGACGTCGTAGAGGCCCTGTCGCGCGGCGGCGTCGATCATTTCGGGCTTGTGGGCGTGGGTGGAGAAGCCGATGAACCGGGTCTTTCCCTCTTCCTTGATTTTCTGCATGGCGGCGATGATTCTCGGGTCATTGACCTCGTTGACGCTGGCGAAGGCGTGCATGTAGAGGATGTCGAGGTATGGCATCTTGAGCCGTTTGAGGCTGACGTCGAGTTTTTCGTTGAGATCTTGTTCAAAATTATCCCGGAGGGGGTAATTCGACTTGATCTTGGAGGCGATAAAGAAGGAGTCGCGCGGTTTATCCTGGAAGAAATTCCCGATCATCTCCTCGTTTCGTCCGTTTTGGTAGCCGTGCGCGGTGTCGAAGTGATAAATCCCGGCGTTATAGGCGGCCCGGAGGAGGTTGGGGTTATCGGCTCGCATGACCCCCATGCTGAGGATGGGTAGTCGCGCGCCGGTTTTCCCGAGTGCGCGGCGCGGGATCGGTTGGGGTTGATCTTCCGGGGATAGTCGTCTGTTGAGGGACGCCGCGATGGTAGCCGGCGAGAGGAGTGTTCCTGCCCCGATCAGGGTGGAGATTTTCAGGAAATCTCTCCTGTGGATGGTGTTCTTGTTTTTCATGGTCGCGTTGTTTACGGGTATGCTCGTGTGGCAAATGTAGTCATGTTTTCATGGATTGGCGCGCTCGCGGGACTTTTTTCGCGACGAGCACGCGGGAGGCGTTGAGGATGGCCAGGAGCGCGACGCCGACGTCGGCGAGGACGGCTTGCCAGAGGGTGGCGGTGTTGAAGACCGCGAGGAGCAGCACGAGCAGTTTAACGCCGAAAGCGAGCGAGATGTTCTGGATGACGACGCGGCGCGTGCGGCGGCCGAGGTAGATGGCCTCGGCGATCTTGGAGGGTTGATCGGTTTGGATGACGACGTCAGCCGTTTCGATGGCGATGTCGCTGCCGAGTGCGCCCATGGCGATGCCGACGTCGCTGGCGGCGAGGACGGGCGCGTCGTTGATGCCGTCGCCGACGAAGGCCACGCGGTTGGCGGGGTTGCTTTTAAGTTGCTGGAGGTAGGCGACCTTATCCTCGGGGAGGAGGTCGCCGAGCGCCTCGTTGACGCCTGTTTGCGCGGCGACGCGTTGGACGATGGGAGTGGCGTCGCCGGAGAGGATGATGACGCGATGCACGCCGGCCCGTCGGAGCGCGGCGACAGCCTGGACGGCGTCTTCCTTGAGGGCGTCGGCGACGATGACGTGCCCGACATAGCGGCGGTCGACGGCGCAGAGGACGACGGTGCCGGGGATGTCGCGGAGGTCGGCGGGGAAGGGGACGCTTGCCTCGTCGAACATGCGGGCGTTGCCGAGGAGGATTTCCCGCGCGTCGAGGGTGGCTTCGATGCCGCGTCCGGCGATTTCCCGCGAGCGCGAGGGGGAGGAGAGGGGAGGGACGCCGGCGGCGTACCGGCTGATGGCGCGGGCGATCGGGTGGGTGCTGGTGGACTCGACGGCGTGCAGGATGCCGATGAACTCCCGCTCCGGCAGGGTCGCGTCGAGGTGTTGCACCTCGAAGTTCCCGCGGGTGAGGGTGCCGGTTTTGTCGAGCGCGACGGTATTCACGCGCGTGATGGCGTCGAGGTAGTTCCCTCCTTTAAAGAGTATACCCCGGCGAGAGGCGGCGCCGATGCCCCCGAAGTAGCCCAGGGGGATACTGATGACGAGGGCGCAGGGGCAAGAGATGACAAGGAAGGTGAGGGCGCGTCGAAACCATTTGGTGAAGTCGTAGGCAACCGAGGGGTCGACAAGGGTGTACACCCACGCGAGGACGACGAGCAGCACGGCCAGCCCGACGACGATCGGCGTGTAGACGCGGGCGAAGGCATGGATAAATCGCTCGGTCGGCGCCTTGCGTTCGGCCGCTTCCTGGACAAGACGCAGCACGCGGGCGAAGGCGCTTTGCTCGAACGGGCGGGTGACAACGAGGCGGATGACGCGGTCGATGGCAATCATCCCGGCGAGCACTTCCTCCCCCGGGGCGATCTCCCGCGGCAGGCTTTCGCCGGTGAGCGCGGAGGTATCGAAGGCCGCTGGCGCTTCCTGGAGCGCGCCGTCGAGGGGCGCGCGTTCGCCTGCCTTGACCTCGATGGTCTCGCCGACGGAGACTTCACTCGGGTCGACGCTCCGCGGGACGCCCTCGCGGATGACGGTCGCCGCGGTGGGACGGGCGTCGACGAGCGCGCTGATGTTGCGCCGCGCCTTGCCGACGGCAGCCTCCTGGAATAGCTCGCCGACGGAATAGAAGAGCATCACGGCGACGCCTTCCGGGTATTCCTCGATAAGAAAGGCTCCCGCGGTGGCGAGGCTCATCAGGGTAAATTCATTGAAGACGTCACCGCGCCGGATCGCCAACGCCGCCGAGCGAAGCACCGGCCAGCCAACAGGGAGGTAGGCCAGGAGATACCAGGGAAGACGAACGGCCAGCGGGAAGGCGCGGAACTGATCCGCCGCGATACCGCCCGCGAGGAGTATCAGGCTAATGATTGCCGGGAGGTACCTGGGGATGGAGGAGCGTTGCCCCGCGTCGCGACCGCAACAGCATGTCGACTGACGGTTGTTCGCGTTCTTGTCCCGGTTTGTTTTATCTCGTTTCATGATCGTTTGGGGTTTTGGTGTGCACGCGAAGATACAGCCCGCTACCTGCAACTGTGTTGCAAAGTCGCGTTTTTATTTCGCCGGGAGTCCGTGCGATGGCCTCACCTTTATTCGCGGCTGCCCCAGGCCGCCGCGT
>JAIROI010000120.1 GCA_031257615.1 Odoribacteraceae bacterium | reverse complement strand
CGTTGTAGTCGTCGCCGAGGGGTAGCTTCACGGTAATGTTTTTGGTAGACCCGGTGGCGGGAGTAATATCCGTCCCTGCGGCCCGGTAGTAGAGTTTATCGCTTGTAAAGAGCAGCACGTCGATGCGGCTGATCGCTTCCTCTTGCGCGACGGTCAGCGCGCGGCTGGGCGGCGCCGGCACGGTCAACGACAGCGTCACCAGTGCCGTCCCGTCCCCGTCAATCGCTTTCTCCTGTTTTGTTCCCTCGAGGTCTTGCACGCAGGAGGCGAGCGAGAGCGCCGTCGCCATGATCACCACTGCGGTCAGGGCAAAAAATAACCGGGATCCTTCTTTCGAAAGATTCCGGCGCGCGTTGTGTCCCTGCCTTGCGGCAGAGGAGATTTCCGATCGTTCCTGAGAACATCCTGCGTAATGTGCGTTGTATGCGTTTTTCATCATTTGATTTCGCGTGACAAATGGATTCTGTTTATCGCCGGCAAAGCTATTCAGAAAGTTCCAATTACACAAGTATCCACCAACACTTTCTGTCAAACTTTTTCCTGCGCCCCACTTTTTCAACAAATCTCCCCCGCGTCCGCCACCTTCCGAACAAGTCATCCGACCTACATCTCCCCCAACCGCACCTATATATAATAAGGAGTGGGCGGATTCTTTCCCACGCGTCAGCCTTAGGCAGCCGCGAAAGATAAGGCAGCTACGCAGCCAAGAATATATGGACATCGTTTTATACAGTAGCCTTAGGCTACTGCCTACAAAGGTTGGGCTGCTACGCAGCCCTTCAAAGGAATTTCTTTTTTATGCGGCAGCCTGAGGCAGCCGCGAATAAAGGGTAGGCAGCTACGCAGCCAAGAATACATGGACATCGTTTTATACAGTAGCCTTAGGCAGATTGGGCTGCTACGCAGCTCCGGCTTGATAAGGGAAAGAAGTGAGTAGAGTTTAGGGTATAGGGTATAGGGTATAGAGTATAGCATCGCGCAAGGCTGCGTAGCTACCTCACCTTTGTAGGTAGTATTCCCAAGAATTATGGTCTGCCGTTAATCACTATACTCTAAACTCTGCGAACTAAAATACCCCAAAAGCGAGAGGTGCTTTTGGGGTATGATTCGGGGCGGATTCCTTTTCGCGGAGAAGTCCGCGACGGGAGGTTCACGATCTTCTTTCCTTGATCTTGGCTCTTTTGCCGGTGAGTTTTCGGAAGTAGAAGATTCTTGACTGCCTGACGGCTCCCCTCTTATTGACCTCGATTTCTTTGATGAACGGGGAGTTGAAGGGGATGATGCGCTCGACGCCGACGTTTCCGGACATCTTGCGAACGGTGAATGTCTTGGTGGCCCCGCATCCTTTGATTTGGATGACGACGCCCTTGAATACTTGCACGCGTTCTTTGTTTCCCTCGACGATCTTGTAGTGCACGCTGATGGTGTCTCCCGCGCCGAAGGCGGGAAGCTCTGCCTTGTCTTCCCTTGCAAAGGCTGCTTCTGCAATTTTAATTAAGTCCATTTTCTTTAGTTTTTAACGATTGCTTTATCGAACGAGGTATTGCCGGCCGCGCGGTAAGAGACTTCGTACGTTTTTAATTGGCGGGCAAAGGTATGAAATGAATGTTAATCGGCCAAGGGTGGGGCTGGATTATTTTTTGTCGTGTACTTTTAGTTTCTCGCCGGCCTGCTCGATGATCAACCGGAGGTACCATTCGGGGAGGGGCGGTTGCTCGACCTTGGGGTTTTTCTCTCCCGGCACGGGAGTTTTGATGTTCCCGTCCATGAATTTGCAGAAGAGGCGCCCGTAGAAGTCTCTCCAGGTGGCGACGAGCGCGTCGGCGGTCTGGCAGGAGAAGTCGGTGAGGAAGCGGAGGGTTTGTTCCCGGTCGCGCGCGATCATTTCCTTTGCCCCGGCGTCGATTTGTTGCACGCTGGCGAGGTAGTATTGTTCCAACTGTTTCTGTTTCTCCCGTACTTCGGGGTGGATGACGTTGTATCGGGTGTAGGCGAAGTTGCTGACCTGGTTGAAGACCCAGAAGGCGGCCTGGGTGGTGAAGTTCATCATGCTTCCGTTTCCGACGGCGTACGAGGCGGGGACGCGGGTGGCGGCGGAGTACATGGGGAAGTAGACGGCACTGGCGGCGTCGTCCACGCTAAACCAGAGGATGCCGCCGATCTCGTTCGGGAACCAGGCGCGGGATTGCGCGACGAAGGAGAAGCCGGTTTGCTGGGTGGCGGTGGCTCGCTCGTGGACGTATTCGACGCTGTCCACGGTGAAGTGCATGGGTCTCCAGCGGTAGGGCCACTCGTAGGGTCCGGCTCCGACGTCTTTCCGCATGTCGAGTTCGGTGCCCTCGAGGTGGTCGCGCATGAAGTCCATGACCTCGAGCACGTCGATTTTCCTGTCGGGTTTGACCCAGAGGGGCATTCTGTTGGTGGCGTATCCTTTGGCGTCTTGCCGGATGTCTCGTCCGCTGGCGTACCCGAAGTGTTGTTGCATGTTCCCGGTGATGGCGTTGAAGAAGGCCCAGACGCGTATTTCGCAGGCGCGGGCGCCGCTGAAGTCGACGGGGTTGTAGGTGTCTGAGAAGCTAAAGTCGCTGTTTTTCGCGTCTTTCGGGTAGTATCCTTTTTCTTTGGCGAAGGAGATCACGTCTTTCGCGTAGACGGTGGTGACGTCGGGGTCGTATATTTTGTCGAGGTTGTCGGAGGAGATGGAGGTGCGTCCTTCGAGGGGGAAGGTAGTGATGCGCGCCTGGTTGGCGTGCGCCGAGACGTAGCCGTCGGGGATCATCCGGGCTACCCAAACGGCTCCTTTTTCTCCCTCTCCCTTGCCGATGATCTCGAGGATCCATACCTCGTTGGGGTCGCTGATGGAGATGGATTCACCGCTGCTGGCCCAGCCGTGGCGGGTGAAGAGGTCTGTCATCACGACGATGGCCTCGCGGGCAGTCTTGGCGCGCTGGAGGGTGAGGTAGATGGCGCTGCCGTAGTCGATGATTGCCCCGGTCTGGTGGGCGAGGTCTTCCCGTCCGCCATAGGTGGTTTCCCCGATGGCTAACTGGTGTTCGTTCATGTTGCCGACGACGTTGTAGGTGCGCGCTACCTGGGGTATTCGCCCCATGAATTTGCCGGAGTCCCATTCGTAGACGTCTATCATGGTTCCCGCCGGCCATTCTCTCGCCGGCCAGTGGTAGAGTTCGCCGTACAGGACGTGGGAGTCCGCGGCGTAGGTGATCATCGTGGAGCCGTCTTTGGTGGCTCCTCTCGTGAGAAGGAAGTTGGTGCAGGCCAGGCCGTGAAGGTTGTAACAGGCCAGGGCACAGGTGATGAGCAGGTATTTGCTTTTCATGGTTGGTGTTTTATCTGATTCTGTCGTATGATTTCAGCAGTTTGACGTCTTTGTTGATGCCCCGGATGGCCAACAGGACAAGGAGCATGCAGACGATAAGGAGGATGAAGCCGGGAGAACGGAGACCCTCCACCGTCCGGTACGGGCCGGCAATCCACCCGAAGAGGATGACGCCCAGCAGGAGCGCGATCTCCGCGACGCAGAGGCGACGCTGGAACGGGTGTTTCTTGTAAGCGAAGATCGCGATGAGGGGCAGGACGATCAGTAGACCACACCACGCCGTTACAGCTCCCGTGTCGAGGAGTTTGTAGAAGCGATCCGCGGCGACGGCCTCGCCCTCGCCCGTTGGCCCGCCCGCGAGCGAGCGGAAGCCGTCGAGGAGTGGGAGGTGGGCGAAGGAGAAAAGGAGCGGGAGGGTGACCAGGACGGCCACGATCAGGAGATAGAGGGTTTGTTTTCGCTGTATCATGATGAGAGGGTTTTGGTTTGGCGGGTGAATTGGTCGAGGGTGTGTGCGATGAGTTGCTCCATGCGGGATTTGTAGTCGGGGAGGGCCTCCCCGGTGGCCCGGTTGGCGATGGCCAGGCAGATGGTGGCTGCCCGGTGGCCCAGCAGGGCGGATAACCCGGCAATGGCCGCACTTTCCATCTCGTAGTTCAGGACGCGGGCGCCTCGGTGGGAGAAGCGGGCGATCCGGTCGTTGATGTCTTCTTCTTGCAACGGCAGGCGAAGCGCGCGTCCCTGCGGCCCGTAGAAACCACTTGCCGTGAGGGTGACGCCCTTGGTGGTGATTCCCTCGACGTACAGCCGCTCTACGAGCGACGGCGAGGAGTGCACGGCGTAAGGACGGGCCAGGTCAAGGGGCCAGCGGCATTGCTCGGTGAACGCCGCTTCCATCTCGATGTCGCGCACGCGCTCGTGGCCCTTGTAGTACCGGAGTACGCCGTCCAAGCCGATGCTTGTCCCGGTGAGGATGAAGGCGCCGAGCGGCACGTGGGGCTGGATGGCGCCCGACGTGCCGATTCGTACAAGTTCCAACGTTTGTTTTTCCGCGCGAGGCCTTCTGGTGACCAGGTCGATGTTCACCAGCGCGTCCAACTCATTCACGACGATGTCGATGTTGTCCGTGCCGATGCCCGTGGAGAGCACCGACAGGCGTTGTCCCCGGTAAGTGCCGGTGATCGCGTGAAATTCGCGGTTAGCTTGTCGCTGTTCCACGCGATCGAAACGATCGGCGATCATCTTCACGCGGCCCGGATCGCCCACCAGCACTATCTTTTCCGCGATCTCGCCCGGGCGCAGGTGCAGGTGGAAGACGGAACCGCCGTCGTTCGTGATGAGTTCGGATGATGCTATCGCGGCCATGCTGATGATGAATTTTCTTTATGGATAGGTGGTCAATATCTCTTTTCGGGGGATTCGCGTGCGCCTCTCCCGCGGGACGTTCTATTTGGCATAGCTAATTGCCCGCGTCTCGCGGATCACGGTCACCTTTACTTGTCCGGGATAAGTCATCTCGTCCTGGATGCGCTTGGCGATGTCGTAGGAGATTTTCTCGGCCTCGGCGTCGGAGATGGTTTCACTTCCCACGACGACTCTCAGCTCGCGACCGGCCTGGATAGCGTAGGTTTTGACCACGCCGTTGTAAGAGAGCGCCAGGTCTTCCATCTCCTTCAGGCGTTTGATGTAGGACTCCACTACCTCTCGCCGCGCTCCCGGCCGCGCTCCCGAGATGGCGTCGCAGGCTTGCACGATCGGAGCAATCAACGTGGTCATTTCGACCTCCTCGTGGTGAGCGCCGATGGCATTGCAGATATCCGGTTTTTCCTTGTATTTCTCTGCCAGTCTCATTCCCAGGATAGCGTGCGGCAACTCCGGCTCGTCGTCGGGCACCTTACCGATGTCGTGAAGCAGTCCGGCGCGCTTGGCTTTCTTGGCGTTCAATCCCAATTCGGAAGCCATGATCGCGCACAAATTCGCCGTCTCGCGGGCGTGTTGCAGGAGATTTTGCCCGTACGACGAGCGGTATTTCATCTTCCCCACCAACCGGATCAGTTCGGGGTGCAAGCCGTGGATGCCCAGGTCGATGGTTGTTCGTTTCCCGGTCTCCACGATCTCCTCCTCGATCTGCCTCTTCACCTTGTTCACGATCTCCTCGATGCGAGCCGGGTGGATGCGTCCATCGGTCACGAGCTGGTGCAGGGCCAGGCGAGCAATCTCCCGGCGCACCGGGTCAAAACCGGAAAGCACGATCGCTTCCGGGGTGTCGTCGACGATGATCTCCACGCCGGTGGCGGACTCCAAAGCTCTAATATTCCGTCCTTCTCTCCCGATGATGCGTCCCTTGATCTCGTCCGACTCGATATGGAAAATGGAAACGGCGTTCTCGATAGCGGTTTCGGTGGCCACGCGCTGAATGGTTTTTACCACGATCTTTTTCGCTTCCTGACTGGCTGTCATTTTGGCCTCCTCCATGATTTCGTTCACGTAAGAGATGGCCTCGGTTTCTGCCTCCTCTTTCAGGGAATTGATCAGATTTTCCTTGGCCTCGCTGGCCGACATGCTGGAGATGGTTTCCAGGTGCTCGATATGCTGTTTCTTCAGTTTATCCAGTTCGTGGTATCTCTTTTCGAGCAATTCCTTTTGGGCCTCGATGAGTTCCGACTGGGCTTCCACCTCTTTGATCTTTCGTTGAGCCTCCTCGAACTTCCGGGCCAGGTCGGTCTCTCGTTGTTTTAACTTATTCTCGACGAGGAGTATTTTGCTATTCCTGGCGGCCACCTGCTTTTCATGTTCTGCTTTGATCTGCAGAAACTTCTCTTTGGCCTGTAATATCTTATCTCTCTTAATGGCTTCTGCTTCCGCCTCTGCTTCCTTGATGATGCTGTGAGAGCGAAACTTTAAAATCAACCGCAGGAACAGGTACGCGAGTCCCACCCCCGCGGCCATTATGCTTATACTTATTATAGTCATTCGATCCAAATTTAAATTATATATTCACGTGTGATTCGAGTTATAAAAAACCCGCACTATCTCTTGTTAATAAAACCCCTGTCAGACACGGGTAGAGCTGTCGCCGGATTCAGATGTCCACTGTCCCGAAGGAACCCCGAAGGGTTGAGGCCTATCTTGTGCCGGCAAAACTTCACTCTAATTAGCGAAATGTTGAGTTTCCAATTAAGTTCGAAATAATGCGGGTATACTATTTCTTTTCAAAGAACGCTATATAAACTAATCTTCCACAACTCCGTCCAGCTCTTGGTTCACCTCGCGAACTCTTTTCAGTATCGACTCCTCAGACTGCTGGGTCATGATCAGGTCTGCTGCGATGTGCAGCGCTGTATAAGCCAGCAGAAGCGAATCCGAACCCGAAAGTCTCTCTCTATACTTCCTCATCGTTTCGCGAATCAGTCGGGCGGCATCCCTGTACAACCCCTCATCCTTTCGCGGGACAGTCACGCGACATTGCATTCCGGCGACAGTCAGCATTATGGGAAATTCGCTGTCATCCATTGTCAGTTATTTAAAAGAGCTATACACTCGTCAATCTCCCGCACGAGCAGGCCGATCTGTGCCCGGGCCTCGCCTCCCCCCGTCCCCGCTGAAAGGGCACAAGCAACGTCCAACGCCTTAACCTCCTCCTCCAGTTGCCGAGCCTTATCTTCCAGTTCTTTCACCTGCTGTTGAAGTCGCGAGACTTCTATCTTCAAGTCGCGATTCTGTCCTCGCGAGATCGCGTACGATTTTACCAATCGTCCGACCTTGTCGTTCAGTTCGCTTATGATGATATTTTCTTTCGTCATAGATTCGTCTCTTTGCACGACAAAGATAAAAACATTCCTTGAGTTTGTCAAGGGGAAAATCTCATTTTGTGTGGATGCGTGCCGCACCCTCGACGTTATTTACTGCGTCGGGGGTGCGTTAAAACGTAAATTCGGCGACTTTCAGGAGGCCGTTTCGGTTAGACGTCAGGTTCTTGTCTAATTGGAGGCAGATAACTTTCCGTTCTTCGTTTTTTCCGGCGTGGCGTGCGTAAATTTCGAGCATAAGCGTGGAGGGGCCATCGATTTTGACCTGCGAGTCGCCGAAATAATTGACAAAAACCTCGTATTTTCCCGGGAGCGCCTTCTTGATCATGAATTGCTCGGGGCCGTAACCGGTTGTGACGTCGCGACTGATTCGTCCGCCGGAAGCTGTTTGCCTGTGGGAATAGAAACAGGTTTCGCCGGCGGGGTCGGTGACATGGAGGTCGATGTCGGTATGATCCATGTTCCAGTTGAGCACCACGCGGACGTCCACCGGGAGGGGCTGCACGAGGCGGGCATCCACGCCGGTGGCGTCCAGGACGTTCTTTGCCAGCAGGCGGTTGATTTCCGTCACTACCACCTCGTCGATGCTCCCGACGGCGCGCGCGTGGACATTGAGAGGATATTCGCGCGTCAGCACGGCGAGCAGCGAGTTCAGGGCCTCTTGTTGTCGTCCCGCGGAGGCGAGGGCGAGGGCGTGATCGCGGTATCCTTGTGGTTCGTCCGGCCGCCAGCGGGAGACTTGTCGCGTGACGTGCAGCGCGAGGCGATGCTCCCCGTATTCCCCCAGGCGGTAGCCCAGCAGGCGAAAGAGGGAGACATTCTCCAGGTCGATCTCCGCGACGGAGGTCAAGACGCGGAGCGCTCGCTCGCAATCACCGAGCCGGTAGAAGTGGTCGGCCACGTGGAAGTAAAAGGCGGGAGTGTTGATGTACTTGGGGCGCAACTCCAGGTACGCGGAATAATCGCGTTCCGCGTTGCCGGTCAGGGAGCGGAGATACTCCTCGTCCGAACGGGGAGGTATGAGGCGGATCAGCGGGCCGGATGGTTGCGTGGCGGCGCGGGAGTTATTCCTCTCCTCCGTGCCCGTTTCGGCAACCACGATATGATTGCTTAGTTCGGCGACATCTGTTCCTGCCCATTCGTCTTGCGCGACAGCGAGGGTTTCCATGCGACTATCCTCTTGTAATGCGAGTTCATCCGTGATCGGCAAGAGCGTCGTGTCGTTCGGTTGCGGATAGCGTATGGTGGTTGTTTTGAAATCCGTGTTCCACCATTTCTTCAACTCGGCGATGGCGTGGACGGCATTTTCCAGTAAACTTTGGTGCGTGCGTCGGTCATTCTTCTGCGCGATCTTCCTGAGCCGGAGGAACTCGTCGCGCAGCTCGTCGGGAGGAGTGACGTCGTGTGTCAGGTAGTCCTGCACGCTCTCCAGCACGAGGAGCGACGTCTCGCGGGTGACGATGCCGAACTGCTTTCCGATGGCGACGATCTCCTCCTTATTTTGTTCATATCGCACGTCCAGTTCGGCGATCTTCTTTTGTGCCCAGACGCGGTGGAGATTTCCTTGTTGGGAGCTGTTTTGCGCGTTGAGGGAGATCCTCGCGCGTTGTTCCACCTTATTTCCGCGGCCGAACAGCAGCGTGACATGCGCTGTGGACGCGTCGAGGATGCCGGCCACCGAGAAATGGCCGCGTACCGGGGTGGCCACCGAGGGATAAACCTCTCGCACGCCGGCGGATGTCTCTGCGCCGAGGAACAGCAAGGGATCGTTGACGAGTTCCTGCACGGCCTCTTCGCGGGAGAGGGCATTCAGGCGGATCAACTTGCCGCCTGTTTTGCGGGCGATCCACCCGAGGGAGCTATAATCGGCTTGCGGAGAGGAAGTGATGCAGTGAACGGAGCGATTATTCGCGACGGGAAAATCGGCCTCACCGAGCGTGGAAAGTCCGTCGGAAAAAAGCAGAAACTCCCGCGCCGGGGATTCTCCCAGCGCGATGGCCTCGTAATTCGTGCCGCCGTCATACGTCACCTTCTCCAGCCTGGTTCTGAGCGCAGACCACTCTCCTTTCTTCACCCGGAACGTTTCGCCTTTCGCCAGGCGATGGTCGAGGAAGTAGAGGGTAACGGTGGCGTTTTTCTTCTTCTGAAAGAGTGCGTCGAGGAGGTCGAGTTCCCCGGGGACGTCGCGTTTCAGGCTGCTGAGGGAGGCATCCCAGATGATGCCGATGTGATTGGCCCACTGCTTCTCGCGGGTATCGGGAGCGGGTGCGTAGGAGGTGACAAAATAGTGACTCCCGGAGGCGGATTGCATCAGGATGCGCGGAACGCCCGCAGCGGGAGCGGGCAGCGAAAAGTCGAGCAGGTGCGGGGGGCGGTACTTTTCGCGGGAGAAGGAGGCGACGAAGTCTCGTCCCTGTTTATCGAAGGTGAGCGCGCCGTCGAACTCCTTGACGCGCGGGGCTTCATCGCCTTGCCACACGGAGGCGTTCAGGGTAAAATGGTCGATAGCTTCCTTGTAATCAAGGGGCAGCCGATACCGGTACTGTCCGTCCACGATGGGCAATTCCTGTTCGTAGCCGATGGAGACTACGCGGTAGCCGCGTCCCCAGATCGGGTAGACGCGGACTCGGAAATTATTCCCTTCCACGCGTTCGACCAGCCCGGGGTCGACGTTTCTTCGTTCGATCTCCTCGAAGACGCGCGTGGCCTTTGCTTTTTCCACGGGCACGGCCTTGCGCATTTTCTTGTTGATGTCGAGGGCATAATGGCTGACGGTAGCGCCATCGGGCAGGGGAAAAATCAACTCTCCTTCGAGGGTTCTTCCCGTGTTATTCTTGAAAGTCATGGTAAAAGTAGTAGTGGCGACATGTCCTGTCACCTCCACTTGCAGATCAAGGGCTTGGAGGGTCACGCCCGTATTTTCCGCTTTCCCGTCGACCTTAAGGACGGGAGTTTGCGCTTGCAAGGACGCGGAGGCAGCCATCGCGCAGGCGATCAAGACGAGCTGTGTATATTTCATCACCAGGGTTTTAAAGTTTATATCAAGCTCCCCTTGTCCGTTTCACGGGCGGTGGGAGTCAAAGAGCGTTTCCAGCAGCGAATCGTTGACGGGGGCGGGGAGCGTGACGCGGAGCAGGGGGTCATGCTTCATCGCGCGTTGGATGGTCGAGATCGCGCCGTCGTTTCTGGCCCAGGATCTTCTGGCGACGCCGTTATTCACGTCCCAGGCGAGCATGCTCCTCAGCCTTCTGTCGCACGCCTTGCTCCCGTCCAGCAGCATCCCGAAGCCGCCGTTGATCACCTCGCCCCACCCGACGCCTCCCCCGTTATGCAGTGACACCCAGGTGGCTCCCCGGCAGGCGTCGCCGATCGCGTTTTGCACGGCCATATCCGCGGTAAAGCGCGAGCCGTCGCGAATATTGGAAGTTTCCCGGTAGGGGGAGTCTGTCCCGGAGACGTCGTGGTGGTCGCGACCGAGGATCACCGGCCCGGAGAGTTCCCCGGCGGCGATCGCGTCGTTAAAGGCGGCGGCGATCTTGACGCGTCCTTCCGCGTCGGCGTAGAGGATACGCGCTTGCGAGCCGACCACCAGTTGATTCTCCCCGGCGGCCTCTATCCAGCGGAGGTTGTCGTTCAGTTGTTGAAGGATTTCCTCCGGGGCGGTGGCCATCATCTCCTTGATCACCCTTGCCGCGATCCGGTCCGTGCGCGTCAGGTCTTCCGGTTTACCGCTCGCGCACACCCAGCGGAAGGGGCCGAAGCCGCGATCGAAGCAGAGTGGTCCCATGATGTCCTGCACGTAAGAGGGATAAGCGAACTCCCCGTCTTCTCCGGTCACCGGCGCGCCGGCGCGGGCGGCCTCCAGCAGGAAGGCGTTCCCGTAGTCGAAGAAATAAGTATTAAATCGTTGGACGCAAGTATTGATAGCGGCGGCGTGTCTCCTGAGCGACTCCCTCACCTTTTCCTTGAACGCTTCGGGATCGTCGACCATCATCCGGTTGCTTTCTTCGAGGGAGAGGCCCGCGGGGTAATATCCTCCGGCCCAGGGGTTATGCAGGGAGGTCTGGTCGGAGCCGATCTCCACGGGGACGTCGCTTTGGGCGAGTCGTTCCCAGAGGTCCACGACGTTGCCTTGGAAAGCGATGGAAACGACCTCCTTCCGGGCGCGCGCTTCCCGGACGCGTTTCAGGAGCTTGTCGAGGTCGTTGATCACCTCGTCGACCCATCCTTGTTCGACGCGCACGCGGGTCGCGCGGGGGTTCACCTCGGCGACGACGCTCACGCATCCCGCGATATTTCCTGCCTTGGGTTGCGCGCCGGACATCCCCCCGAGGCCGGCGGAGACAAAGAGTTTACCGCCCAGTCCCTCACCCCCTTTCGAGATCTTGCGCCCGGCGTTCAGCAGCGTGATGGTGGTGCCGTGCACGATCCCCTGGGGGCCGATATACATGAACGATCCGGCGGTCATCTGCCCGTACTGCGTGACGCCGAGCGCGTTTCCGCGTTCCCAGTCGTCCGGTCGCGAGTAATTGGGGATCATCATCCCGTTCGTGATCGCGACGCGGGGGGCTTCTTCGTTGGAGGGGAAGAGGCCCAGCGGGTGTCCCGAGTAGAGTACCAGGGTTTGCGCGTCGGTCATTTCAGAGAGATATCTCATGGTCAGGCGATACTGTGCCCAGTTTTGGAACGCGGCCCCGTTTCCCCCGTAAGTAATCAACTCGTGGGGATGTTGGGCGACAGCGGGGTCGAGGTTATTCTGGATCATCAGCATGATGCCCGCGGCCTGGCGACTGCGGGCGGGATACTCGTCGATGGGGCGGGCGCGCATCGGGTAGTCGGGGCGGAGGCGATACATGTAGACGCGTCCGTACAGTTCCAGTTCTTCGGCGAATTCCGGGGCGAGCGCGGCGTGTAGTCGCGGCTCGAAATACCTCAGCGCGTTGCGGATGGCCAGTTGTTTCTCGTTCTTGTTCAGGATGTCCTTTCGTCTTGGGGCGTGATTGACGTTGGGGTCGCGGGGGAGCGGGGCGGGCAACTCGTCCGGGATGCCTTCCCGGATAGATTCTTGGAATGTTTTTGTTGTTTTCATACGCTTTTTTCCTGCTAACCGGCCAAAGGTACGTCTTTCTCCCGGTTTCCTCAAACGTTCGCGGGAGACATTCATTACCTTCGCGGGCGCGTAATTAAACACGATCAGCTCATGGAGATCAGAATAGGGGACGTCGTGCGCGTCCTTTCCGAGAAAATAGAAGGGGAGGTCACGGCCATTGTCGGCGCGACCATCGTCAACGTGTACAGCGAGGCCCACGGCTTCGACTTCCCCGTTTCGACGCGCGACCTGGTGGTCATTCGTCCGGCGACGGCCTCTTCCCCGGCGCCCGACCCGCTCCCGCCGGTGGACCCGCGAAAGCTCTTCCAGCCTCCTCGACCGGCGCGAAAAAATGCCCCTTCGCCGGACGCTCGCGACATTTTCGAGACTCGTGTCGCGGAGATCGACCTTCATGCCGGGCAGTTGCTGGACACCTTTGCCGGCATGGACAGCGGGGACATCCTGGAGCACCAGCTCGACATCTTCCACCGCGCGATGGAGGAGTACGCCCTGAGGGCCGGCCAGCGGATCGTTTTCATTCACGGCAAGGGAGAGGGCGTGCTCAGGCAGAAATTGCTATGGGAACTGCGCCACAAGTACAAAAAGCACCACCACCAGCCCGCTCCTTTTCGCCAATACGGTCACGGCGCCACCTTAGTCACGATAAAGTAAACTCCCCCGCTCCCCTTTGGCGCTTTGAGGAGGTGTCCCCGTGCGCCTTCTCGCTAATCGCGACGCTCTATTTTCGCGTGGCAAATTTCATTGTCATGGAAAACAGATTTTGCGCGAAAAGTTTCGCCGCGATTGATTTCGAGACGGCCAACCTGCAACATTCCAGCATTTGCAGCGTGGGCATCGTGATTGTCAGGGAGGGGCGCGTCACCGACAAGTTTTACCGTCTCGCCCGCCCCTCCCCCAACTACTACACCCCCTGGGCCACCCGCGTGCACGGCCTCACCTACCGCGACACCGACCTCGAGCCGGCCTTCCCCCGCGTCTGGGAGGATGCCCGCCCCCTCGTCCGCGGCCTCCCTTTTGTCGCCCACAACAGCGCCTTCGAGCAGCGTTGCCTGCGGGCCGTCCACGAGCGTTACGGGATAGAATACCCTCGTTACGAGTTTCATTGCACCTTCCGCACCGCCGCGTGGCGCTTCCCCTGGCTCGTCAACCACCGCCTCCACACGGTCTCCGCCTACCTCGGCGTCTTCCCCCGTTTTCGCCACCACGCCCTTGCCGACGCCGAGGCGTGCGCGGCCATTGCCCTACACGTTTTCCGCGCCCCCGCCCCCCTTGCCTCTCGCCCCCGTTAGCTATCTTCGCGGGAAAAACCGATAGCCATGAACGATCGCGAGAGAGAGGAAATCATCGACCTGTGCAACGCCTGTTTCGGGGAGTCGCCGGACTTCACCCGCTTCTATTTCAACGCCAAGTATCGTCCCGGCCGCGCCCTCGTCGTTCGTCGCGACGGTCGTCCGGCGGCGGCCCTGCTTCTCGTGCCTTACGCCTTTTCCCGCGCCGGCCGTCTCCTCGACATGGCCTATATCTCATGGGCTTGCACGCGCGCCGACTGCCGCGGGGAGGGCCTCATGACGCGACTCCTGGCCGACGCTTTTCGTCATGCCCGTTCGCGCGGCTTTGCCCTTGCCGCCCTGATCCCCGGCGACCCCTCGTTGTTTGATTACTACCGGCGTTTCGGCTTCTCTCCGGTGTTCGAGCGCGTCGCGATCGAGGAACGCGGGGAGGGGCCGGTCGACGCGCCCCGGCAGGTGACGGAGATCGCTCCCGACGACGCGCGCGCGTTTCTCGCGGCCCGCGTCTGGCGCGCGGACAATCGCGTGCAGCATGATCGCGAGGACTTTACCGTCATCTCCGCCTCCATCGCCGATTCCGGTGGCGCGCTCCTGGCGGCCCGCGCCCCGGGAGGGGCTATCGAGGGAGTGGCCGTTGTCGCGCCCGATCCCGGCAAGATCATCGTGGAAGAGTGGGCGAGCGACGCGCCGGCGGCTCGTCATTCGCTCGTCCGGGCGATTGCCGACCGTTGGCTGGGCCGCGTGCAGGAGTGGCGCGGGCCTACCGGCAGCGTCGCGTCGCGTCATCATCACGGCATGGCCCGCCTCTTGAACGTCAGTGCATTCCTTTCCGATCACGCCGCCCGTCATCCCGGCGAGACCCTGGCAATAGAAGTCCTGGACGAGATCATCCCGGAGAATCGCGGCCTTTTTATCCTGCGCGACGGCGCGTGTCATCGCGCGCATTCCACCGCTGCCCCCGTCGTGGTCATGAACATCGATCAACTAACCTCCTTTCTCCTGCAGGACGACCCCTCCCTCCCCCCGTACATGAGCCTGATGCTCGATTAGCCTTTTCCCCGAGTCTTCGGCACTTCCTTCCCTTCCTCGTAGGTAGCCACGCGGTCTCGGCTTGGCAAGAGCAAATCCGACGGGCGGCCCGTCGCACACCCGCCCCCGGAAATAAATAAATCGTCTACGCCCGATGAATGCGAGAGGAGCAGCGATGGTGGGGTGCGGAAGAAAGGAGACAAGGCGAGGATGAAAAATGGACAAAAAGAGAGGAAGCCCACTTGCGACATGTCATTTTTCAGCGTACATTCGCCGGCGGATAATATTTCATGTATGAGACGCCCCGCGTAATGATTAAAAGATGAAACGTACAAGCTGCTACGCCCGACGCTATTATGGCGTCGCCCCGACCAAATCGGGACATGTCCCCGACCAAATCGGGACATGTCCCCGACCACTCCGGGACATGTCCCCGACCACTCCGGGACATGTCCCCGACCACTCCGGGACATGTCCCCGACCACTCCGGGACATGTCCCCGACCACTCCGGGACATGTCCCCGATCACTCCGGGACATGTCC
>JAIROI010000068.1 GCA_031257615.1 Odoribacteraceae bacterium | reverse complement strand
GTCGCCGGTCTGTCGCGGATTCGCGACACGGCGTTGTAAGCAGTCGCCGGTCTGTCGCGAACTCGCGACACGGCGTTGTAAGCAGTCGCCGGTTTGTCGCGGATTCGCGACACGGCGTTGTAAGCAGTCGCCGGTCTGTCGCGGATTCGCGACAAGGCGTTGTAAGCAGTCGCCGGTCTGTCGCGGATTCGCGACAAGGCATCGACAATGTGCGACGAGGATGTGCTCGCCCGGGGAAGGTCTCCCAAGGCTGCGGGCGAGTTGCCGCGACAGGGGATTTTCCCTTAAGAATTAAGTGTTTCTCACGACGGCGAGGTTATGAAAATTGCCCGGAACGCGCGTCGGCCTCCTGCATTTTCCGGCAACCTTTTTTCGCTCGCAACTTTTTCAACATACAATGGTTGTGCAGCTACGCGGCCCCGGCCTGGCGAGGAGACGCTTGCTATCTATACAATCCGCCATTTCTTAGATCGAACGCGTCGTTGCGGGTAACCGCGAATGACTGCCGCGCGGGCGCTTTTTTTCTCGCGATCTGTTGGCGCGAAGGCGTAAACGCGTACATTCGCGTGGAAAGAATGATGCATGAAACGGTTGTTTAGACATGGAACGTTGTTGCTGTTGACCCTGCTCTACCTGGGCCACGGGATGAACGCTTGCTACTACGCGACGCTGCTGCCGGAAACGGGGCAAGAGCGCGAGGAAGAAGGGCGAGCGTACCGGGAGCTGTCCGGCTTGTCCGGGGAGACGGTGCTGGGAGTGGAGGGGAGCGCGGCGTTTCACGCGGAGCCGCTGTTTCGCTATCCCGCGCGGGATTTCTTGCCGCTGCTGGAACAGGAGCACGGGCGAGCCTTCGCGCCGCGTTATCGTCACGCCCGCCGCGCCTGCCTGCGGGCCTTCGCGCTGAGGCAGGAGACGGGGTATTACGTGTTTTCCCTGCGGGAGATTATCGTGTGACGCCTCGCGGGGTTCATCGCGCCGCGGTCGCGGCAGTTATTCAAGAAGTCTCAATATTTAAATGCATTGATTATGGAAAAGTACGATTATATCGAAGACGCGATCCTGACGGTTGACGAGGGGAACGTCGCGAAAAAGAACAAGCCGGTGGCATTGTCGCTGGCGCTGCTGGTGTTGGGGGCGGTGGTCCTGTACGTGGGGATCGCGCTGCAGGCGGCGGCGGGGGAGATACTCTCCTCGTTGCTGTTGATGGTGGGGCTGGTGGTGATGGTCGCGGGGCTGACGCTTCTGGTCGTGAAGAAGGGCGGGTACGTTTACGTCCCGACGGGGAAGGAGCTGAAGAAGTACAAGCTGTACATTGCCCCCGACAAGTCGTTCAAGTTGCAGCAGGTGCTGCGCGACGGGACTTACGGCGAGTTGTCCGCCCTGCGCCAGCCGAACGCGTCGAACTCGACCGTGGTGGTGTTCCTGTCCGAAGACGGGGAGTACGCGCTGCTTCAGGTGCTGGAGTTCGTGCCGTACAACGACGTCCCGACGACTCCCGTGATTGTCTGTCGCGGTGAAGCGGCTCGCGCCCTGGCAGCCGCGGTGAAGGGATGATCAAGGATTGATGTTCAGCCTCGCCGCGACCTCGAACATGTATTCGCGGGCCTCGGCGGGGCTGTTCGCGATCGCGCCATCGAGGATAGCTTCCTTGATGGCGTTTTTTATTTCCCCGACTTGCCTGCACGGTGGGAGGTGGAACGCGGCCATGATCTCCTCGCCGCTGACGGGGGGCTGGAAGTCGCGGATGGCGTCCTTTTCCTCCACTTCCTTGAGTTTTTGTCGGACGATCCGGAAGTTGGCGAGGAATCGCTTGACCTTTTCCTCGTTCTTGGAGGTGACGTCGGCCTCGGCGAGGAGCATGAGGTCTTCGACGTCCTCGCCGGCGTCGAAGAGGAGTCGGCGGACGGCGGAGTCGGTGACGCCCTCCTCGGAGAGGACGATGGGACGCATGTGCAGGAAGACGAGCTTCTGGACGTATTTCAGTTTTTCGTTGAGTGGGAGTCGGAGTCTACGGAAGACGCGCTCGACGACGCGCACCCCGACGTGGTTGTGGCCGTGGAAGGTCCAGCCTTGTCCCTCGACGAATCGCTTGGTGAGCGGTTTGGCGACGTCGTGGAGGAGGGCAGCCCAGCGCAGCCAGAGGTTTTCGGATCGCGCGCTGACGCCGTCGAGGACGGCCAGGGAGTGGTAGAAGTTGTCCTTGTGGCCGATGCCGTCGATCTGTTGCACGCCTTTCAGGGCGGTGAGTTCGGGGAGGAAGAGGTCGAGCAGTCCTGTTTCGTCCAGCAGTTTGATACCGTTGGAGGGGCGGGGGGCGAGCATGATCTTGTTGAACTCGTCCATGACGCGCTCGGCGGAGACGATGGCGAGTCGTTCTCGGTTTTCCTTGATGCTTTGTAGGGCGGCGGGGTCGACGCGGAAGTCGAGTCGCGCGGCGAAACGGATGGCTCGCATCATGCGGAGGGGGTCGTCGGAGAAGGTGACGCGGGGGTCGAGGGGGGTGCGGATGACGCCGTCGTGTAGGTCTTGCAGTCCGTTGAAGGGGTCGAGGAGTTGCTCGCGGTCGTCGCGGTTGAGGGAGAGGGCGAGGGTGTTGATGGTGAAGTCGCGCCGTCGCTGGTCGTCCTCCAGAGTTCCCGGCTCGACGGACGGCTTTCGGGAGTCGGGGGCGTAGGATTCCTTGCGCGCTCCGACGAACTCGATCTCGACGCCCTTGTACTTGAACATGGCGGTGCCGTAGGTTTTGAAGACGGAGAGTCTGGGGTTGCCGAACTTCCGCGCGGCCTCGGCGGCGATGGCCGGCCCGTCGCCCAGGACGAGGACGTCTATGTCCTTGGAGGGCCGCTTGAGGAGGAGGTCGCGGACGAATCCCCCGATGACGAACAGTTTGACTTGTTGCTCGTCGGCCACTTCGGCGAGGGCGTCGAGGACGCGTCTTTGTAGGGGAGTGAACATGTTGTTGGGGAGCGGTTAGACGATGCCGGAGAATCCCATGAAGGCCATAGCCAGCAGACCTGCCGCGACAAGGGAGATGGCCGGTCCCTGTAGCGCTTCCGGCAGGCGGGCGTAGGCGAGTTGCTCGCGTATTCCGGCGAAGATGACGAGTGCGAGTCCGAAGCCGACGGCGGTGGAGGCGGCGAAGACGAGGGACTGTAGGAGGTTGTAGTCTTTTTGGATGACCATGATGGCGACGCCGAGCACGCAGCAGTTGGTGGTGATGAGCGGGAGGAAGACGCCGAGGGCCTGGTAGAGGGCGGGCGCGGCTTTTTTGAGGATGATCTCGACGATCTGTACGAGGGTGGCGATGACGAGGATGAAGGTGATGGTCTGCATGAAGGCGATGCCGAGGGGATCGAGGAGGGTTTTCTGGATGATGAAGGTGACGAGGGTCGCCAGGATCATGACGAAGGTGACGGCGCCGGTCATGCCGAGGGCGGTGGGGACGCTCTTGGACACGCCGAGGAAGGGACATATTCCGAGGAATTGCGCGAGGACGATGTTGTTGACGAAGACGGCGGTGATGAAGATGAGGATGTATTCCATGCGGGGCGATTAGAGGGTTTTCTTGATTTTGTTGATGATCGCGATCAGGTATCCCAGGGCGATGAACGCGCCCGGGGGGAGGACGAAGATGAGGATGCCGAGGTTCTCGTCGTAGAGGGCGACGTTGAAGAGTTTGCCGCTGCCGAGGATTTCGCGGATGCTCCCCAGGAGGGTGAGCGCGAGGGTGAACCCGAGTCCCATGCCGAGGCCGTCGAGGAGGGAGAGGAGGGGTTTGTTCTTGGAGGCGAAGGCTTCGGCGCGTCCGAGGACGATGCAGTTGACGACGATCAGTGGGATGAAGATGCCGAGGGCGGCGTGCAGGGAGGGGAGGTAGGCGGCCATGCCGACGTCGAGGATGGTGACCGCGGTGGCGATGATGACGATGTATCCCGGTATGCGGATTTTGTCGGGGATCAGGTGGCTCGCCAGCGAGATGACCGCGTTGGAGAGGAGGAGCGCGAAGGTGGTTGCCAGGCCCATGCCGAGGCCGTTGATGGCCGAGGTGGTCACGCCGAGGGTGGGGCACATGCCCAGCAGCAGGACGAAGATGGGGTTTTCCTTGAAAAGGC
Organism: Odoribacteraceae bacterium; assembly: GCA_031257615.1. Classification (GTDB taxonomy): domain Bacteria; phylum Bacteroidota; class Bacteroidia; order Bacteroidales; family Marinifilaceae; genus JAIRKS01. The sequence goes on along the minus strand of JAIROI010000068.1, from coordinate 252 downwards.
CGTTCGAGAATATTTTCCAGTTGTTCATGGTATCCGGGTTTATGGTTTGGGGGAGGCGCCGGACGCGGCGTCTTCTTCCGCGCCGGTGGCTCCGGATGTAGCGTCTTCTGCTCCGGTGGCTCCGGATGTAGCGTCTTCTGCTCCGGTGGCTCCGGATGTAGCGTCCGCGTCCCCGTCGAGCGCCCTGCTTGCCCGGTTGACGGCGTCGAGGAATGCTCTCGAGGAGACGGTGGCGGCGGTGATGGCGTCGAT
>JAIROI010000159.1 GCA_031257615.1 Odoribacteraceae bacterium | reverse complement strand
TGGACGACTTCGTCCGGTCATTGGACGACTTCGTCCGATCATTGGACGACTTCGTCCGATCATTGGACGACTTCGTCCGATCACTGGACGACTTCGTCCGATCATTGGACGACTTCGTCCGGTCATTGGACGACTTCGTCCGATCATTGGACGACTTCGTCCGATCATTGGACGACTTCGTCCGATCACTGGACGACTTCGTCCGATCATTGGACGAAGTCGTCAAATCAGTTTCCAATGACCCCGTTAACGATCCGGTCGACAACGAGGCAGTTGCCGGCATGGATCGCGACGTTTGGGCCGGGGGCGATAGCCTCGGCGAGTTCCGTGAATGTAAAGGGGAGGACGTTGGGGGAGGGAGGGGCTTATTTAACCTCCAGGACGCTGACCATAGTGGGGGGGAGGTTGGCCTGTCCCTCGCCATCCACTTGCTCGACGCGCTGCACGAAGAGGTGAAGGATGCCGCGGGCGCGCCATAATTCCGTGTCGTAGGTCGGTTCCCAGGAGCCGACGGGGGAGGAGAGGAGGCGGGTGACCTTCCACGCGTTGGAGCGGGGGGCGTCGCACCGGGCGATGTAGATGCCGTCGCCGCGTTCCTCGTCGCGGAAGATCACGAGGAGCGATCGGCCGGCGACGACCTGCGGACGGGATACCGGGAGGCGTTTCGTGCCGCCGCCCTTGAGGGAGAAGGGGGTCGAGCGCAGTCCCAGGTTGTTCGCGCGCCACTGTCCGTTGTCCAGCCAGACGACGCGGAACTGTGGGACGGCCGACTCCTGGTCTCTCCAGTAGGTGGCGATGTAGGGGCGGCCGTCGTCGTCGGCGCACATGGAGGTCTGGTTGATCAGCTCGCTTCCTTGCGGCACGCGCCAGGCGTACTCGGCGTCGCCGGCCCGGATGGGGAGCCGGTAGGGTTCGCCCCGGGAGTTTTCCCAGGAGAGGCCGCCGTCGCGGGAGCGGGCGTAGCAGAGGTCGTGGTTCGTGGCGACGTCCCAGGTTTCGCGCCAGACCCAGGAGAGGTGGATGGCGCCGTTGGCGTCGACGCAGGCTTGCCAGTAGGCGTTTCGTTGTCCCTGGCCGTCGATCAGGTTGGAGTGGAGGCGGGTCCACTGTCCGGTGGCGGCGTCGAGGCGGTTCATGACCAGGTTGCCGTTGCCGGAGGCGCCGTCGCGATACATGAAGATGAGGTTGCCGTCGGGTAGCCTGAAGAACTCCGGGTAGGTGACGTTCCCCTCGTTTTCCCCTGTCATGGGACGTTTTTCGCCCAGTTCGAGGGATCCCGGGGCGACGCCGCGGGCGTACCGGAGGGGGTTGCCGTGGTGGTCCCAGGCGACGTGGAGGTATCCCTGTCCGTCGACCATGATGCTGATCGCGTTGTGGGCGTCGGCGACGCGTCCCCGGTAGGGTGTCTGGCGGAGGGTCCAGGCGGGGTTGCCGAGGCGTCGTTTGCCCAGGGTGAGGATTCCGGCGGGGTCGTAGTAGGCGATGTACTGGGCGTCGCCGAGGGAGACGAGGGAGTTTTTCCTGAAGACTGTCGCGTTGACGGAGTTGTTGGCCCATCCTTCGGCGACGGGCGTCTGGCGGGCGGGGGCGCAGGCGGCCAGGAGGGGGAGGAGGATGTAGGGGAGCGTTTTCATGGCGGGTTATTTTGTCTCGATGGAGTCGATGATTTCCTGGATGACGCGGCGGTCGTTGGAGAGGCGGGGCACTTTATGTTGTCCGCCGACTTTCCCGCGTTGTTCCATCCAGCGGGCGAAGGTGCCGGGGGGGACGGCGCGGAGGACGGGGCGGGACATGGTGGTGTTGTTGGCGCGTTTGGCGTCGTAGTCGGAGTTGAGGGCGCGGAGGGCCTCGTCGAGGCGGTCGGTGAAGGCGTCGAGGTCGTCGGGGGGCGCGGAGAACTCGACGAGCCACTGGTGTGTTCCCTTGCTGCCGGCGGTCATGTAGACGGGGGCGGCGGTGTATTCGCTGACCCGGGCGTTGCACTGGCGGCAGGCGTCGGCGAGCGCCCGTTCGGCGTTCCCGATCATGAGTTCCTCGCCGAAGGCGTTTATGTAGAGGCGGGTTCTCCCGACGATTTTGATCTTGTGCGGGTAGGTGGAGGTGAACTCGATGCAGTCGCCGATGAGGTATCTCCAGAGTCCGCTGTTGGTGGAGATGACGAGGGCGTAGGGGCGGCCGGTGGCGACGCTCTCGACGGTGTCCAGCTCGCGTGCGCCGACCTGCCGGTTGTCGTCGAGGTCGCGGACGGGGATAAACTCGTAGAAGACGCCGTTGTCGACGGTGAGGAGCATGGAGGGGTCGTTTTCGTCGTCCTGGAAGGCGAAGTATCCCTCGGAGGCGTTGTAGTTTTCGACGTAGCGCATGAGGGGGGAGGGGATGAGGGCGCGATATTGCTCGCGGTACGGCTCGAAGTGGATGCCGCCGTGCATGAACAGCTCGATGTTCGGCCAGACGTCGGTGAGGTACCGGGCGCGATTGTGTTCGAGGAGGGCGTTGATGAGGACGAGGTTCCAGGAGGGTACGCCGGAGATGCTGGTGACGTCGAGGCGGCTGCATGTCTCGCTTATGCGCCGTACCTTTTCGCGGAAGTCGGCGAGGAGGGCGATTTTCCTTGCCGGCGCCCGGGTGAACTCGGCAAAGACGGGGGAGTGCTTGAGGAGGATGGCCGAGAGGTCGCCGTGGTAGGCCTTGCCGCGGCCGGGGCGGTCGATCTGCACGCTGCCGCCGAGGGTGAGGGCTTTCCCGGAGAGCAGGCGGCTGTCGGGGTGGCGCTGGAGGTAAGAGATGATCATGCGGGTGAACCCGCCGAAGTGGCAGAGGCGGAGGTTGTCGGGGGTGACGGGGATGAACTTGCTTTTATCGGAGCTGGTGCCGCTGGACTTGGCGAACCAGCGGGTGGGTTGGTTCCAGAGCACCCGTTCTTCTCCCCCCCTGAGTCGGTCGATGTAGGGCTGGAAGTCGTCGTATTCCCTGACAGGCACGGCCTGCTGGAAGTCGCGCGGGGTGCGGATGTCGCGGAAACGGTGCTCGCGCCCGAAGGCCGTGTCGCGGCCGTTCTTGAGGAGGGCGCGGAAGCAGTCGCGCTGGAAACGCGCCGGGTCTCTCCGGCTTTGCTCGATTTTCCCGAGCAAGGGCGCGAGGTAGGCGAGACAGGTTTTGTTGATAAGTGACATACGATCGTTTGATGTTGGGGTCAAAAATAGAAAATAATCCACTGATTATCGTACATTCGCGTTGAAATAGGAGAAACCATGACGCCAATAACCCATATCACGACGGCGCTGTTCGACTTTGACGGCGTGGTGGCCGACACGGAAGGACAGTACGCGCGCTACTTCGAGCGGCTTGCCGCGATCTATCCCCCCTCCGTGCCGGACCTGGCGGCGAGCGTGCGGGGCGTGACCCTGCCGGAGATCCTCGAACGCTTCTTCGGGGCATACCCCGCCGACGTTCGCCGCGAGATCGCCGACGGCGTGAGGCAGTTCGAGCAGCAGATGGACTACCGCTTTATCCCCGGCGCCGGCGAGTTTATCCGGGAAGTGGGAGCGCGCGGCTATAAAAGGGGCCTCGTGACCAGCTCGCGGGAGGAGAAAATGAGAGTGGCGCTCGAGCGAATGGGACTGCGCGACGCCTTCGACGCGGTGGTGACCGCCGAACGCGTGAGCCGCGGGAAACCCGACCCGGAATGCTACCTGCGCGCGGCCGACGACCTGGGAGCGCGGCCCGACGAGTGCGTGGTGTTCGAGGACTCGATCGCCGGCATCGCGGCCGGGAAACGCGCCGGGATGCGAGTCGTCGGAATGACAACCACCCTGCCCCCCGAAGAAGTGAGGAAGCACGCGCCCCTCCTCTTGCGAGACTTTACCGGGATCGACGAGGCCCTCCGCCTGCTGTGAGCCCGCCCGCCCCGGAAAGACCCCCTTAACGCGTTGATTTTAGTGAACCACAATACAACCGACATGAACAGATTCTTACTCCTTACCCTCCTCATCCTGGCAGCCTGCGGGCGCGACCGGGAGCAACACCCCCAACAGTTTTCATACCACCCCCGCTTCGCCGACATCGCCGTCAACCCCGCCCGGCTCGACCGCGTCGACAGCCTCCTCCAGGATTACGTCGACAGGGGCGTCATCCCGCACGCCCTGACCTTCGTGGCGAAAGAAGGACAGGTGATACACCACAAGGCCTTCGGCTGGAGAGACGTCGAAAAACGCGTCCCGCTGCAGAAAGACGACATCTTCCGGATGTACTCCCAGACGAAAGCCATCACGACCATCGCCCTCCTGACACTCTTCGAACAAGGAAAGTTCCAACTCGACGACCCCGTCTCCAACTACCTCCCGGAAATGACCGACAGGGTCCTCAATACGCCCACCGGCGACACCGCCACCCACCGCGCCACCACCCCCGTCCTGATCCGCCACCTCCTGGCCCACACCGCCGGCATCAACGACGCCGGCATCCAATGGCAAGACTACGAGACCCTCGAAGACCTCGTCAAGGCCACCGTCCGGCAACCGCTCCTCTACGAACCCGGCTCCAGCTGGAACTACCACCCCTCCGCCGACGTCTGGGCATACCTCGTCGAGTACTTCTCCGGACAACCCCTCCAGGAATACCTCCGCGAGGCCGTCCTCGAACCCCTCGGCATAAAAGACATGGCCTACTACTACGACCCCGCCCTCGCCGAACGCTTCGTCACCATCTACCGCGAACAAAACGGACAACTGACCCCCGCCCCCGACATGTGGAGCGGAAAATACCCCTTCAGCAACGACCAACGCTTCGCACAAGGAGGCACCGGCCTGAACGGAACCATCGAGGGATACGCCCGCTTCTGCCAGATGATCCTGAACGGCGGTACGTTCAACGGACAACGCGTCCTCGGACGACGCACCGTCGAGATCATGGCCAAAGACCAATTCACCCCCGAAGCCTCGGCAATCCTCAACTTCCGCTTCGGCCTCGGCTTCCATGTCTACTCCGGCGCGAGCGACCGCTGGGACGTCATCAGGGGAGGATCACCCCTCGTCTCCCCCGGCGCCCTCTCCTGGGGAGGCATGGGAAACACGGACTACATCATCGACCCCGCCGAAAACATGATCGTCCTCCTGTACACCAACCGCGTCCCGGATACTAAAGTGTGGGAAAAATTCCTCAACACCGTCTACCAGGCCCTCGAATGAAAAAACAACATGATTAAAGTCATCACCTACGGCACCTTCGATCTCCTGCACCACGGCCACCTCAACCTCCTCCGACGAGCCAAAGCCCTCGGCGACTACCTCATCGTCGGCGTCACCTCCGAAAACTACGACAAGGCCCGGGGAAAACTAAACGTCAAGAAAAGCCTCGCCGAACGCGTCGCCGACGTCCTCGCCACCGGGCTTGCCGACGAGATCATCGTCGAGGAATACGAAGGACAAAAAATCGACGACATCCAGCGACACAACGTCGACGTCTTCGCCATCGGATCCGACTGGCTCGACAAGTTCAATTACCTCCGGGAGTACTGCCGCGTCGTCTACCTCGAACGCACCAAAAACATCTCCAGCACCATGATCCGCGACGCCGCGCTCCGCGTCACCACCCTCGGCGTCATCGGCAGCGGACGCATCGCCAACCGCTTCATCCCCGAATCAAAATACGTCAGCGGGGTCGACGTCGCCGGCGTCTACAACCCGCGAGAAACCGCCGCCGCCGAATTCCGCGACCGCCACGAACTGCGATTCGCCACCGCCAACCTCCACCAACTACTCTCCTCCGTCGACGCCGTCTACATCGCCTCCCCCCACCACACCCACGCCGAATACACCCGCGCTGCGCTCCGCGCCGGCCGCCACGTCCTCTGCGAAAAACCACTCGTCCTCACCGCCGCCGAGGCCACCGAACTCTACGACCTCGCCGCCGCCCGCGACCTCGTCCTCCTCGAGGCCCTCAAAAGCGCCTACTGCCCCGGATTCAAACACCTCGTCAGCCTCCTCAAAAGCGGGGCCATCGGACAAGTCAAGGACATCTCCGCCTCCTTCACCAAACTCGTCGAGGGAAAACCGCGAGAACTCTCCTCCCGCGAGGCGGGCAGCGTCACCGAACTCGGCTCCTACGCCTTCCTCCCCGCCCTCAAACTCCTCGGCGTACACTACCACCGCGCCTCCTTCCACTCCTGGCGCGACAACGCCGGCGTCGACCTCTTCACCCGCGGACTCATCGAGTACCCCTCGGCCAACGCCTCCTTCAAGGTCGGCCTCGGCGTCAAGACCGAGGGCAACCTGGTCATCTCCGGCACCCGAGGCTACGCCTACGTCCCCGCCCCCTGGTGGAAAACCGAATACTTCGAACTCCGCCACGAGAACCCCGACGACGTCAAGAAATACTTCTACAAATTCGACGGCGACGGACTACGCTACGAACTTGACGAGTTCCTCCGCCTGATCAACGACCGCGAGCGCCGCCACTCTTACATGTTCTCCCCCGCCGAATCCATCGCCGCCGCCCGCCTCATCGAAAACTTCCGCGACGGCAAAAACACCACGAATATCTACTAACACCCCTCCCCCGTCGACCTCGATAACCTGAAAATCGGATCCAACAAACAGAAAATCGGATCCAATAATTGGAAAATCGGATCCAATAAATAGAAAATCGGATCCAACAAACAGAAAATCGGATCCAATAATTGGAAAATCGGATCCAGCAAAAGGGAAAGAGCCGGCGACCGTCAAGCTGTTGACAGGGAGCCGGCTCTTGTCGTTGGCTGTTGTCGGGGGCTATACTTGGGAGGGGAGGGGAGGGGAGCGTTTAACTCGTCGCGGAGGGTGCGGTAGGCGATCTTGACTTGGGTCTTGACGGTGTTCAGGGAGACGTCGAGGCGGTCGGATACCTCCTGGTAGGTCATTTCTTCCCAGGCCACGAGCGTGAAGATGAGGCGGCAGCGGGGAGGGAGGTGGTCGATGGCGCGGCGCAGGCGGGCGATCCGGGGATCCTCCTCCGGGGGCGGCGGGGGAGCGGGGAGGGACTCCTGGGAGGAGATGTCGACGCGGGAGCGGGGGGGGTGGTCGCGCAGGTGGTTCAGGCAGGCGTTGCGGATGGAGGCGAAGAGGTAGTTGTCCACGGGTTTGCGGTCGTCGAGGCGGGGGGCGCGCTGCCAGATGGAGGAGAAGACTTCCTGGACGATGTCCTCGGCGGCGGCGTTGTCGTTCGTGATGGCGGCGGCGAGGCGGCATGCCCGTTCGTAGCGGGTGCGGAAGAGGTGGTTGAAGGCCAGCTCGTTTCCTTCTTTTATCCCTGTTGCCAGGGTGAGGTCGTCGTTGTAATCCGGTTCCATGGCGTCTGGCGGTTGTTCATGTCGCGCGGGGGATCAGGTCTCTTTTCTTTTTTTGATGATGGAGGCGATGATGGCCGCGGAGAGCAGGAGGATGATGACGCCGAGGGAGACCAGGTTGGAGAGGTGGAAGGGGGAGTCGAGGTCTCGGGCGAGTTCGTTCGCGCACATTTTGAGGCCGATGAAGGAGAGGATGCCGGCGAGCGCGTGGCCGAGGTAGTAGAAGTAGCGCATGACGCCGTTGAGGGCGAAGTAGAGGGCGCGTAGCCCGAGGATGGCGAAGATGTTCGACGTGAAGACGATGAAGGTGTCGCTGGAGACGGAGAGGACGGCGGGGATGGAGTCGACGGCGAAGATCAGGTCGGAGACTTCGATGAAGAGGAGGGTGAGGAAGAAGGTGGTGGCGTGGATTTTCCCGTTGACGCGCGTGAAGAAGCGGGCGGCGGGGTTGTCGGGCGCGACGGGCATGATTTTGCGGAAGAGGCGGATGACGATGTTTTTGTCGGGCTGGAAGTCGCGGTCGTTTTTTTTGTTTCCCAACATGCCGAGGCCCGTGTACACGAGGAACGCGCCGAAGATGTACATGATCCAGTCGAAGCGGGTGATGAGGGCCACTCCGGCGAAGATGAAGATCGCTCGCATGATCAGGGCGCCGAAGATGCCCCAGAAGAGGATGCGGTGCTGGTGGCGGGGCTGGATGGAGAAGTAGCCGAAGATCATGATGAAGACGAAGAGGTTGTCGACGCTTAGCGATTTTTCGAGGAGGTAGGCGGTGAAGAATTCGAGGGCTTTCTGGCTCCCGGAGGTGAAGTAGACGAGCGCGTTGAAGAGTAGCGCGAGGGAGATCCAGAAGAAGCTCCATGCGAGGGCCGTTTTGACGCGCATTTCTTCGTCTTTTTTGTGGAAGACGCCGAGGTCGAGGAGTAGCATGACGAGGACGAAGGCGATGAATCCGATCCAGTATAACGCGTGAGTTTCCATGCTTTAGCGGTTGATGATGGCTATGGCGGCGATGTTGACCAGGTCGCGCGCGGAGGCTTCTTCGGGCATGGCGTGCGCGGGCTTGGAGAGGCCCAGGAGGACGGGGCCGACGGATTCCGCCCCGCCGAGTTCCCGGGCGAATTTGCTGAGGATGTCGCCGGAGTTCAGGCAGGGGAAGATGAAGGTGTTGGCTCGTTCGTCGCCCAGTTTGTTGAAGGGGTACTTGCTGAAGCGTTGTTTCCCGTCGAGGGCGATGCTGGCTTGCATTTCCCCGTCGACGCGGAGTTCCGGGTGTTCCTCGTGGAGGATTTCGACGGCGCGGGCTACCTTTCGCGGGCTTTCTTCCTCGGCCTCGCCGAAGTTCGAGAAGGAGAGCATGGCGATTCTCGGCTCGATGTTTAGTTGTCTGACGGCGTCGGCGACGAGGAGGGTGGTGCGCGCGAGGGTCTCGGCGGTGGGCTGGGCGTTGACCAGGACGTCGGCGAAGAACATGGGTCCTTTTTTGTTTAGCATGATGTACATGCCGGCGACGTGGCCCTCGCGGTTGTTCGTGCCGATGATCTGGAGGGTGGGGCGCAGGGCCTCCTGGTAGCTGTTGGCGTAATGGAGGATGCAGGCGTCGGCGTCGCCGCTTTCGACCATCATGAGGGCGAAATATTCGCGGAGTTTCATTTTCTCGTAGGCGTCGCCGAGGGTGACTCCCTTGCGTTGCATCTTTTCGAGGAAGAGGTGGGCGTAGCGCTCGCGGCGGAGGCTTTCCCGGTCGTCCCAGGGGTCGACGATGGTGATTCCCTGTTCGTCGAGGTGGTTCTCGCGCATGAGGCGGGCGATGTTGGCGGCGTCGCCGACCAGCACCGGGCGGGCGATGCCGAGGTAGACCAGGTCGCGGGCAGCCTGCAAGACCCGCGCGTTCTCGCCGGCCGAGAAGACTACCCGTCCCGGCGATTTTTTGGCCCGGTCGCGGATCTGCCGGATCAGCGAGTTGTTCAGTCCCATGCGCGCCTCCAGGTTGTACGCGTAGGCGTCCCAGTCCGCGATCTCTTGTCGCGCGACGCCCGACTTGATGGCGGCGCGGGCCACGGCGACGGCCACGGCGGTGATCAGGCGCGGGTCCACGGGTTTAGGGATCAGGTAGTCCGTGCCGAAGACGATCTTTTCCTTGTTGTACGCCGCCATCACCGTGTCCGGCACCGGCTCCTTGGCCAGCGCCGCCAACGCCCTCACGGCGGCCACTTTCATTTCCTCGTTGATGCACGTGGCCCGCACGTCCAGCGCCCCCCGGAAGATGTACGGGAAGCCCAGCACGTTGTTGACCTGGTTCGGGTAATCGCTTCTCCCGGTGGCGAAGATGATGTCGGGGCGCGAGGCGATGGCCGGCTCGTAGGCGATTTCCGGGTTCGGGTTGGCCAGCGCGAAGACGACGGGCGCGTCGGCCATCGTGCGGATCATCTCCGGCGTCAGCACGTTGGCCGTCGAGAGGCCCAGGAAGACGTCGGCCCCGACGAGGGCCTCGGCGAGGGTACGCGCGTCGCGGGTCGTGGCGAACTCCCTCTTGGAGGCGTTCAGGTCGGCGCGCGAGGCGTGGATCACCCCCTTGCTGTCGCACATGGTCACGTGCTCGCGCCGCACGCCCAGCTGCATGTATAGCTTCGTGCAGGCGATGGCCGAGGCCCCGGCCCCGTTGACGACTACCTTCACCTCCTCGATCCGCTTCCCGGCGATCTCGAGGGCGTTCAAGAGGGCGGCCGAGGAGATGATGGCCGTGCCGTGCTGGTCGTCGTGCATCACCGGTATCTGACGCGGCCTTGAGGCGCGCCTCGATCTCGAAGCACTCCGGCGCCTTGATGTCCTCCAGGTTGATGCCGCCGAACGTGGGTGCGATCAGCCTGACGGTCTCCACGAACTTGTCGACGTCTTCCGTGTCCACTTCCACGTCGAAGACGTCGATGTCCGCGAAGATCTTGAACAGGAGTCCTTTCCCCTCCATGACGGGTTTTCCGGCGATCGCGCCGATATTGCCCAGGCCGAGCACCGCTGTCCCGTTGGAGATCACGGCGACCAGGTTGCCTTTCGCGGTGTACTTGTAGGCGTCCGTCTCGTTGGCCTCGATCGCCAGGCACGGTTCGGCAACCCCCGGCGAGTAGGCCAGCGACAGGTCGGCCTGCGTGGAATAGGGCTTGGTGGGGACGACCTCGATCTTCCCCGGTTTGCCCTGCGAGTGATACTCCAGGGCCGCTTTTTTCAAGAAATGAGCCATGTAAATGGGTTAAATGGTTGTTGTTTCACGCTTGCCCCGTCGCCCGCGGGCAGCCTCGACAAGCACCGGGAGGACGGAGATCACGATGATCGCCAGCATCAGGAATTCCAGGTTGCGCTTCACGAAAGGAAGCTCCCCGAAAAGGTAACCGGCGTAGAGAAACAAGGCGCACCACGCGCAGCCCCCCGCCACGTTGAAGGCGGCGAAACGACGGTAGGTCATCCGCCCCATCCCCGCGACAAACGGGGCGAAGGTGCGGACGATCGGCACGAAACGGGCCAGCACGATGGTCTTCCCGCCGTGGCGCTCGTAGAAGGCGTGGGTTTTGTCGAGGTAGCTCTGCCGGAAGACGCGCGAGTTGCTGTCGCGAAAGAGGCGTTGCCCGAAATGAAGGCCAATCGCGTAATTGAGCGCGTCGCCAAGGACGGCCGCGGCGGAGAGGAGCAGCGCCAGGACATGCACGTCAAGTCCACCGGTCGTGGCAGCCAGCGCCCCCGACACGAAGAGCAGCGAGTCCCCCGGGAGGAACGGTGTGACTACTAACCCCGTCTCGCAGAAGATGACCGCGAAGAGTATCGCGTAGACCCACGTGTCGTACTGCTGCACCAGGCTATCGAGGTGCGCGTCCAAGTGAAGAAAGATGTCTATCAATTGATCTAATAATTCCATTCCCGTGTCTTTGATTTATCGATTCCCGTTCCCGGTGCACGCCCGCGAATGTAGCGATTTTCAATAAAAGCGACAACGGAACATCTCCTCGCTACCTCCACCTCGCTCTCTGACTATAGGGAAAAGGCCGCACCGCCCCCATCCCTTGCCAAACCGCGGCCGCATCGCCCCATCCCTTCCAAACTGCGGCCGCATCGCCGTCCAATCCATGCAGCCCCCAAGAACTACGGTTTGTCGTACAAAAAAGAATCCTTTAAAGGGCTGCGTAGCTGCCCAACCTTTGTAGGCAGTAGCCTAAGGCTACTGTATAAAACGATGTCCATATATTCTTGGCTGCGTAGCTGCCTACCCCTTTCGAGGCTGCCTAAGGCTGCCACGTAGAAAAGAATCCGATTTAAAAAGGGGGGAGGGGATAAAAAGAGAGAGGGGCTACCTCGCGGCAGCCCCCCGACAGAAAACACTTGGCACTTGATGTGCGCAACACGAATATTCTCCATTTGGGTAGGACGGCAGGAGCAGTGCCGTCTTTCTATCTACACTCTACTCTCTACACTCTACCACCTACTATCTACTGTTATTGTTCCTCTACCGGATTCTCGGCGTCGGGGGCGTCGTGGTGGGCCTTGCGGCGGCCCTGTTCCTGGGCGAGGATGTGCTTGTAGCGCGCGGTGGTCGCGTTTAGTTCCTCGGCGAAGGCGAGGGGTCGGGGAAGCTTTTGTAGTAGTAGTATGTGAGAAACCTTCCCCGAGGCCTGGGGAAGACTTTGTAGTATGTGAGAAACCTCCGCCGAGGGGTCGGGGAAGACTTTGTAGTATGTGAGAAACCTTCCCCGAGGCCTCGGCGGTACTTGCGGGAGTTCCCGAAACCTTCCCCGAGGCCTCGGCGGCACTTGCGGGAGTTCCCGAAACCTTCCCCGAGGCCTCGCTGGCACTTTCGGGAGTTCCCGAAACCTTCCCCGAGGCCTCGGCGGCACTTTCGGGAACTCCCGAAACCGTCTCCGGGGCATTTTTCCCGGCGTCGCGTGTTGTCGTGGGTGTGTATTCTTGTCTCATGGCAGATACGTGATAGATTTCCAATCGTAACCATTCCACGTGGTGCCGCTCACCTCACCCGCGTGATCCGCGTGGAGGAAGAGATCGATGCCTTCCGACTTGTTTGCATATACTCCAAAGAGAAGCCGAGACTCTCCTAACAAGGCAATGTCTCCCGCATAGCCAAGCTTCAACGTATTTAGCGGGCAATCATAGAACACATACTCCCCGAAGTTTTTCGCTGCCGGCAAATCGACGGAGGTCAATTCGACGCATACATAGAATGCGTAATTCCCGATGCTTTCCGCTGCCGGCAAAT
>JAIROI010000151.1 GCA_031257615.1 Odoribacteraceae bacterium | reverse complement strand
GCATCGGGGGAGTTCAGCGCCACCAACAGTTCCTCGAAATGGCGGATTTCTTCCTCGCGCTCGCGAGAACAGATCATCAAAACGTCCTCGCGACCGGCAATGATACAATCATTTATCCCCGCCACCACCGCCCGCGTGCCCGGCGGGAGGTCGACCACGCAGCCCGAAGAATCCAGGAACAACGCGGCCTCGCGAGAAACATTGCCGCTCGCGTCTTTCCGGCTCACCTCGTGAAAAGCGCGCCACGTGCCCACGTCCGACCACCCGAAATTTCCCCTGATCACGTACACGCGTTCGGCGCGTTCCATGATCCCGAAGTCGATGGATATGGACGGGCATTGATCGTAGATCCGCTCGACAACTCCCGGGGCGTCAGGGTCGACCGCCCCCGCGTATTCCCGCTCGAAAGGGAGGTGAATCTCCTTTAAATGCTTCGCGAATTCCTCGATGATCCCGGAAACGCGCCAGACAAAAACGCCCGCGTTCCAAAGAAAATCGCCCGAAGAGAGAAATTCCAGGGCCAGCGCCGCCGCGGGTTTCTCCGTGAAGCGCTTGACGCGAGAAATGCCTGTTTCTGAACTCTCTTCGCCCACCTGGATGTACCCGTATCCCGTCTCCGGGCGCGTCGGGGGTATGCCCACCGTCAGCAAGCCACCGCGACGAGAGACGAAAGAGACCCCGCGACGCAGGATGTCTCCAAAAGCCTTGTCGTCAGCAATAAAATGATCGGAAGGAACCACCGCCATCACCGCCCCGGGATCGCGACGGGCGATCCAGTAAGCGGCCAGGGCAACGCAAGCCGCCGTGTTGCGACCAAAAGGCTCTACCAGAACATGCTCCGCCGGGAGTTCCGGCAAGTGTTCCCGGGTCAACGCGGCGTAAGCGGCCCCCGTCACCACCAGCACGCGCCCGTCGGGAAAAATCCCGGAAACGCGCTCCCAGGTCTGCCGCAAAAGGCTGCGACCGCTTCCCATCACGTCGCGAAACTGCTTCGGGCAGGCCGAACTGCTCAACGGCCACAGTCGACGACCGCCACCCCCTGCCATGATAACACAATAAGTACTCATACTCATACACGTTAGAATAACAATAAAAATCCCCCCAAAGTAACGACATTCCTCGAAACAATACCTACCTTTACCATAAAATTTAAACAGGGATCGAACACATGAAAATACTCGAGAACATCGGCGCGTACCTCCTCTTTATCAAAAAGGTATTCGCCCGACCGGAACGGCGGCAGGTGTTCCTCCGGGAACTCACCAACGAACTCGAAAAACTCGGACTTAACTCCATTGTCCTCGTCATCATCATATCGTTTTTCATCGGCGCCGTCCTCACCCTCCAGACCGCCTACAACATGTCTAACCCCCTCTTGCCGCGCTACCTCATCGGATACCTCACCCGGGAAACGCTTCTCCTCGAGTTCTCTTCCACCATCGTCAGCCTCATCCTCGCGGGAAAAATAGGAAGCAACATCGCCTCGGAGATCGGCACCATGCGCATCACCGAGCAAATCGACGCGCTCGAGGCGATGGGCGTCAATCCCGTCTCGTACCTCGTCGGGCCAAAGATCGCCGCCGCCCTCGTCATCAACCCGGCGCTCTACATCTTCAGCGTTCTCGTCGGGATAACAGGAGGATTTATCGCCGGGCTAAGCGCCGGGAGCGTCAACTACGACGACTACATCAACGGGCTGCACTTCGAGTTCAATCCCTATTACGTCACCTATTCCATCATCAAAACCCTCGCCTTCGCCCTTATCTTCACCACCATCCCGGCATATTACGGATACAACACGCGAGGAGGAGCGCTCGAAGTAGGAAGGGCAAGCACCAAGGCCGTTGTCGACAGCAGCATCGCCATCCTCGTCGCCAACCTCGTTCTCACCAAAATACTCCTCTGACATGATACAAATCTCCCATATCACCAAGCATTTCGACGCCAAAGCCGTGCTGCAAGACATCAACGCCACCTTCCAGAAAGGCAAGGTCAACCTCATCATCGGGAAAAGCGGATCGGGAAAAACCGTCCTGCTCAAAACCCTCATCGGACTGATCACCGCCGACACCGGGACCATCAACTACGACGGCACGGAAATCACCGGCAAGAACACCAAAAACATGACCCAGATAAGAAAAGAGATGGGCGTCGTCTTCCAGGGAGGCGCGCTCTTCGACTCCCTCAACGTCCTCGACAACATCACCTTCCCACTCACCCTCTTCTCCACCGCCACCGAAAAAGAAAAACAACGAAAAGCACACTCCGCCCTCCAACGCGTCGACCTGAGAGACGTCGCGCGCCTCTACCCCTCGGAATTGAGCGGGGGCATGAAAAAAAGAGTCGCCATCGCGCGCGCCATCGTCCACCAGCCCAAGTACCTCTTCTGCGACGAACCCAATTCAGGATTAGACCCACTCACCGCCACGCTCATCGACAACCTCCTCTCCGAGATCACACACGAAAACAACATCACCGCCGTCATCAACACGCACGACATGAACTCCGTCTTCGAAATCGGAGAGCACATCACCTTCATCCACCAGGGACGAAAACAATGGGAAGGAAACCGCCAGGAGATCCTCCAGGCCGACGACCCCGCCCTCGACGAGTTCCTCTTTACCTCCAAGCTCAACCAAACCGTAAAAAGAAACGCCAAATGAAGTTCCCCGTCGCGATAGCCCTCCTCGCCGCCCTCGCCCTCGCCTGCAACCGACCGCCACTTAGCGAAAAGCGCTTCGCGCGACTGCTCGTCGACGTACATACCGCCGACGCCCTCCTCACCGACCCCAGGCTCGCGCCCGCCACCGACCAACAAAAACAAGCCTACTACAACGCCCTCTTCGAGAAACACCACACCACGCGCGAAGAGTTCGACGACGCCGTCAAGTACTACGCCGCCACGGAACGCTACGAACGCGTCTACGAAAACGTCGCCCGACAACTCAACCGGCGAGACACCACCCTCCTCCGGGCCTGGCAACAACTCACCCGCCACGACACCGTCAACCTCATCACCTCCGTCGACGTCATCCTCCCGGACACCCTCCACGCACACTACATCAGCGCCCACCTCCTCCCCGTCGACACCCTCTATCTCGTCACCTACCAGCAACGCGTCTCCGCGCCGGACACCCTCCCCATCAACAACATGAACCCGCACTATACCCTCTGCCTGCCGGCCGAACTACCGGGACATTATCAACTGCAACTACGCGTGCAATTCACCAGGGCCACCGCCAACTCCATCATCAAAACATACATCACCGCCCCCGACGCCGACACCCTGCACCTCAAACCCACCATCATCAGGCCGGACGCCAACCCGCGGGACTATACATGGAATCACAACCTCGTCGACACCATCCCACAACGACAACTACACCTCCGCGTCCTCGAACCGCAAGCGCCGGACTCCCCGCGACAAGGACAAATCACCAACCTCAGACTGTACCGGAAATACCTCACGCCCAAACAAACCCAACGAACCCGACAACAGCGACCAGCATGAACCAACCCCGACAAATCGCCGCCCACTACATCCTCCTCCCCGGCCAACCGCTCCTCAGAGACAGCTACATCTCCTGCTCCCCCGGCCTCCCCCCCTACCCCGCCCCCAGGGATCCCCGCCGCGAAACCTCGCGCCTCGAGTTCTACCCCGGCATGATCATCTCCGCCCATCGCCTGCAACACCTCCCCCCAATGATGCCCGGCGACCCCATCCTCCCCGCCATCCAACAACACTATC
Organism: Odoribacteraceae bacterium; assembly: GCA_031257615.1. GTDB lineage: Bacteria > Bacteroidota > Bacteroidia > Bacteroidales > Marinifilaceae > JAIRKS01. The sequence goes on along the minus strand of JAIROI010000151.1, from coordinate 6,637 downwards.
GCGACCACCCACACTCCCCCAACGCGCTCGCCGTCATCCAGGGCGCCAACTGGCAAGACTTCTCATGGACAACCCGAACCCTCATCACCCCCCTCGCCTGACATGAACCAACGCGTCATCATCTACACCGACGGATCCTCCCGGGGAAACCCCGGCCCCGGGGGCCACGCCGCCATCCTCACCTGCGGCCCGCACCGCAAGGAAATCTCCCAGGGATACCGCCAGACCACCAACAACCGCATGGAACTCCTCGCCGTCATCTCCGCCCTCGAGACCCTCCGACGTCCCGACCTGCTCGTCGACGTCTACACCGACTCCCGCTACGTCATCGACCCCGTCCAGCAAGGCTGGCTCTTCACCTGGGAGAGAAACCACTTCAAAAACAAGAAGAACCCCGACCTCTGGCAACGTTTCCTCCCACTTTACCGCGCCCACCGCGTCACCTTCCACTGGGTTCCCGGCCACTCCAACATCCCCCTTAACGAACAATGCGATCGACTCGCCGTCGCCGCCTCGCGCTCCCCCGACCTGCAAATCGATTTTTATCACGAGGATTCTCAAGACTTCTCCCCTCCCCTTCTCCCCTTCCCCTCGCGTTAATTGGTCGCGCGGCGATCACTCCTTATATATATGGCGACTTTCAAGAGAAGATAGCTCGCACGCTCCGTACTCCGAGTCTCACGCTTGGTAATCCGATTACCTTACGCGATTCTCCGCCTCGCACGAGGCAACTACGCGGCCGTGCATGGGACAGGCGATACGACGAAAGCGGCGGGGGGCCGGTTCCAAAGTGCGGGGAGCAGAACGAACCGACGCGGACATGCAACGGTGGTGGAATAATCGAGAAATGATTGTACCTTCGCGCCCCAAAATGACTCCGAAACGAATACATCAGTATGAATAAAAGGGAAAGTATCAATGTACAGGGGACGAATATCGTCCTGTTCTCGAACAAGAAAGAAGATTACATCTCGCTAACGGATATGGCGAGACATCGAGATAGGGAAAATCCAGCACAGATTATCAGTCTTTGGCTTCGCACCTACAGCACAATTGAATATCTTGGACTGTGGGAACGATTAAACAACCCTGATTTTAAACCCCACATTTATGAGGGGTTTAAAAACGAATCTGCCAAACCGCATTTCTGGATGTCTCCTCAAAAATGGATTAATGAGACCAATGCTGTCGGAATAATTTCAAAGTCGGGCCGTTATGGCGGCGGCACTTTCGCGCATTCTGACATCGCCTTTAAATTTGCTGCATGGATTTCGGCCGAGTTTGAACTGTATCTCGTGAGAGAATTCAAACGTCTCAAGGAAGACGAGCAACATCGTCTCTCTCTCGAATGGAACCTGCAGCGCACGCTCTCGAAGATCAATTATCGCATCCACACCGACGCGATTAAAGAACATATCATTCCGCGGACTGTTACCAGTGAACAGACCAACTATGTCTATGCCGAGGAAGCCGACTTGCTGAATGTCGCCCTGTTTGGAATGACCGCGAAACAATGGCGCGACCAGAATCCCGATAACAAGGGGAACATGCGCGATTTCGCCGCGCTGGAACAGTTGGTCGTACTGTCAAACATTGAAAGCATCAATGCCTTGTTGATTAGACAGGGACTTCCGCAAAGCCAACGCCTGGTAGAACTTAATAAGGTCGCCATTACTCAGATGCGCTCGCTGGCGGGAAGTCAACACCTCGGACAGTTGAAATAAATCCCGCTATTCCCCTCCATCCACCGCGCCTCCTTCACGTTGCTTCTGCATACGGCGAAAGCGGCGGGGCCGGTTTCAAAGTGCGGGGGGAGTACCCGGAAATCCGGAAAATTCACGTAGTTTCGCGGCCGGCGAGGGCCTCCACGCGGGCCTTCGCGCCATAAACAAGAAATACACATGAGAATAAAATGCTTTTTATCGTGCCTGATGATCGCCTGCGCGATCGGGCAGGCAAGCGCGCAAACGCGAGAAGTGACGCTGAAATACGGCGCGGAACGAACCGGTAAACGTACCGACGCGGACATGCAACGGTGGCGGGATAACCGGCTGGGACAGTTCATCCACTTCGGGTTGTACTCGATACCGGGGGGCTTCTGGAAAGGGAAGTACGCGGGGGGCGCCGCCGAGTGGATCAAGGCCGGTGCGCGCATCCCGAACGAAGAGTACGTCGCGCTCGTCAAGGAGTTTCGCCTCCCGAAGTTCGACGCGAGGGAATGGGCGCGCGCGGCCGCGGAGATGGGGGTCAAGTACTCGGTGATCACGACCAAACACCACGAGGGATTCTGCCTCTGGCCAAGCTCGTTCACTGACTACTCGGTGGCCGCTACCCCCTTCGCCCGGGACCTGCTGGGGGAGTACGTGAAGGCCTATAACGACGCCGGGATCGACGTCTATTTCTATTACTCGATCATCGACTGGCACCACCCGGACTGGCGGTCGAGCATCAAAAGCGCGGCGGACAGCCTCGCCTTCTTCCGGTATCGCGACTTCATGCTCAAGCAAGTGGAGGAGCTGATGACGCGCTACCCGACGGTCAAGGGCTTCTGGTTTGACGGCACCTGGGACTCCTCCGTCGTGCAACACGGGGAGATCACCTGGCAGATCGCGCAACTGATGAAACGCGTCAATCCCGGGATCATCTCCGGGAGCCGCCTGCGCGTGGACGACCGGGGAGCGAGGCACTTCGATTCGAACGGGATGTTGATGGGCGATTACGAGCAGGGATGGGAACGGAGCCTGCCCGAGGAGATGCCGGGGAACGACTGGGAGTGCGTGATGACGATCCCGGAGAACCAGTGGGGATACCACGCGGAGTGGCGCGGGCACGTGAAGAATCCAACGGAGATCATCGAGATGATCGCCGCCGCCGCGTCGATGAACGGGAATTTCGTGCTTAACTTCGGGCCAAAGGGCGACGGGAGCCTGCGCGAGGAGGAGATGGAGATGGCGCGGGAAGTCGGGAAGTGGATGCGCGTGAACGGGGAGGCGATCTACGCGTGCGAGAACGCGCCCTTCGCGCCAAGGAAATGGGGGTACTACACCCGCTCGCGCCTGACCGGGGACGCGTACATGATTGTCACGAACCCGCCCCTCTCCGGCGTGCTGAAGATCGCGGTCCCGGCGGGACTGACGGTCGAGCGGGCGCTCCTGCTCGGCGACGCGAGTTACGACGAGCGGCCCGCGAGAGGCACCAAGAACGAGTTCGCGCTGCCGGCGCCCGCGCGGCCTTTCGCGACGCCGTATGTCATCAAGCTGGTGCTGGAGAAAAAGGAGACGCCGGCTGTCCATGACGATGACCCGAAGGTATGATGGAGGGAGGAGTGAATCTCACGGGGCCGCTGACCGGCGCGTTCACGTTCCTGATCATCGGGATCTTTCACCCGATCGTGATCAAGGCGGAGTACTACTTCGGGGTGCGGTGCTGGTGGTGGTTCCTGGTCGCGGGGATCGCGAGTGTCGCGGGCGCGCTATTCGTTGGCGAGGTGTTGTGGTCGTCGCTGTTGAGCGTTGTCGGCTTCTCCTGCTTCTGGTCGATCAAGGAGTTGTTCGAGCAACGGAAGCGCGTGAGCAAAGGTTGGTTTCCTAAACGAAAGAAGTAAGGTATGAATGACGTCGAACGCTTGAACGAACAGTGCCGGGACACCCTCACGGAGAGCCTCGGCATCGTCTTTACCGGGGCCGGCGACCACTGGCTCGAGGCGCGCATGCCCATCGACAGCCGGACGCGACGCCCCGGCAACCTGCTGCACGGGGGCGCGATCATGGCCCTGGCGGAGACGGTGGGGAGCGGGCTACCCTTCCTCCATGCCCCGGAGGGATGCGAGGTCTACGGCGTCGAGATCAACGGCAATCACCTGAGAAGGGCGCGAGGGAGCTTCGTCACCGGCCGCGCCGAGTTTATCCATGCCGGGAAACGCGCGCAGGTCGTCTCCGTCCGCGTCACCGACGAGTTCAACGCGCTCGTCTCGGTGTGCCGCGTCACGAGCATGATCCTGCCCGCCGGGGAGTAAGCCCCCGTCACTTCACCCTCACCCGCCGCCCCGGCCCTGGCAACGAGGCAAGAACCGAGACCAGGCGACGCGACGCTTCGCGAAACGCCCCGGCAACAGGCCCGCCGTCCAGCGCCGCCGGGCGACCGCTCTCTCCCCCTTCCATGACCCCCTGCACGATCGGTATCTGCCCCAGCAACGGGAGGCCGCGCGACGAGGCCAGGCGGCTGGCGCCCTCCCTGCCAAACAAGTAGTAACGATGATCGGGCAACTCGGCGGGGGTAAACCAGGACATGTTCTCCACGATCCCCAGCACCGGCACGTCGATCCCCGGCGACTCGAACATGTTGATCCCTCGCTCGGCGTCGGCCAACGCCACCCGCTGCGGGGTGCTCACCACGACCGCCCCACTCAAGGCCACCGCCTGCACCAGCGTCAGGTGGATGTCGCTCGTCCCCGGGGGCAGATCCACCAGCAGGAAATCCAGCTCCCCCCAGCGCCCCTCCTCGATCATCTGCCTGAGCGCGTTCGAGGCCATCGGCCCGCGCCAGACCGTGGCCGCGCCCGGCTCCGCGAAAAAACCGATCGAGAGCAGTTTCACCCCGTGGCGCTCCACCGGCTCCACGCCCTCCTCCACCACGCAAGGACGAACGCCCTCCGCGCCAAACATCGCGGGGATCGACGGGCCGAAGATGTCCGCGTCGACAATCCCCACCCGAAAGCCCTCCCCCACCAGCGCCACCGCCAGGTTGGAAGTCACCGTGGATTTCCCCACGCCCCCCTTCCCCGAAGAGATCGCGACGACGTGCCGCACGCGCTCCAGAGAAAGCGGACGCTCGAGGTCGCCGGCAAAAACCACCTCCGCGCGGGCCGCGTAGCCGTGCTCCCGCAGCAGCGCCTCGCACTTCCCTTTCAACGACGAGGCAAAGGGATCGCCCGACCGCGTGAATACCAGCCGGAAACTGACCTCCCGCCCCTCCGCGCGCAACGCCTGCACCATGCCGAGGGCCGCGAGGCTCTTCGACGTGCCGGGATAGACGACGCGCGCCAACAGTTCTTTTACTCTTTCTTGCATCTGTTTTACAATGTGTGATACCTTTTCAGTCGCTCGCGCAGCCCGACGTACCCCGGGCAAACCTCCCGCACGAGCGACCAGAAACGCGGCGAGTGATTTTTCTCCACCGTGTGGCACAGCTCGTGCAAGATCACGTAATCGATCAACTCGTCCGGCAGCTTCATCAGCCGCACGTTCAAACTGATGTTGTTCCTCGACGAGCAACTCCCCCAGTTCGACAGGTTGTCGCGAAACGAGAGCCGCCCGCGCGAAAACCCGAAACGACGCGCCAGCTCGTCCACCCTGCCCGGCAAGTAAGCGCGACTCTCCTCCTTGTAGATCGCCACCAGAACGCCCTCCGCGAATGCCGCCACCCGCCCCCGCTCCTCCCCCTCCGGGATAAACAGCCGCACCTCGCGCCCCTCTCTCCGCACCACCGGCCGATCCACCGGGGCGGGCAACACCCGCAGCGCGTGCTCCCTGCTCCTCGCCTCGTCGTGAAACCCCAGCCCGGGGAGACACTCCGCCGCCCGCGCCCGCGCCTGCTCCACCCACTCCCGCCGCGATAGCAGGAACTCCTCCACCGCCCGGTCGCTCTCCCCTCGAGGCACGTTCACCCACGCCCCGCGCCCCGCCGCCACCCGAATGGACAACCGCCTGATGTGAACACCCCTCCGGGCCTTCACCACTCCCGCTCCGGGAACTATAAACTCACTTTTCATTGACTCCGGGAACTACAAACTTGCCCTTCATTGACTCCGGGAACTACAAACTTGCTCTTCATTGACTCCGGGAACTACAAACTTGCTCTTCATTGACTCCGGGAACTACATTGCTCTTCATTGACTCCGGGAACTACATTGCTCTTCATTGACTCCGGGAAAACAGGAAACGAGGGAAAATCAACCCGATCTCCCCCCGTTTACTCGTTTCCAAGCCTCGCGTCACTTCTTGATGATCTCGCTCAAGCGCGCGAACAACTCGTTGATCGCGTTTTCCGTCTCCTCGATCAACAGCTTGAAATACGCTCGCTTTTCCTTTGGCCCGGTCACTTTCTTGTGCCCGTTGATTTTCTTTCTTGTCTCGCTCCCGAGCTGAAACACATCGTCGACGAGCAGGAGCACCTCTGCTTTATGTTCTGTCGACCTTGAGAGGTGGGCCTCGCAATCCAGCAACACGGAACAAACCATGTAATCCACCTCTTTCTTTAATTGTCTAACTGTCGCCATAGTTCTTTTTTTATTTTTTAACGTCCAAATGTACGACATCTCCCCTTCCCCAACAAATTATTTCCTGTTTATTTCGCCCCGGGCGCCACCTCCCCCCTTCCCCGACAAACCACTTCCCGTTTACTTCGCCCCATACAGCACCTCTCCCCTCCCCCGGCAAACTACTTCCCGTTTACTTCACCCTCCCCCCTTACCAAGCCGGGGCTGCGTAGCTGCCTAATCTTCATAGCCGACACCCATCGGGTGCCGGTTAGGAGGTACAATAATAAAAAGGCCGCGAAGCGGCCTAACCTTTCCCCGCGGCTGCCTAAGCTGCCGCGTAGAAAAGAATCCGCTGAAGGGCTGCGTAGCTGCCCAACC
>JAIROI010000128.1 GCA_031257615.1 Odoribacteraceae bacterium | reverse complement strand
TCGAGATGTTGAATCCCCCAACCAAGATTCTGACTTCCCCAACCGGAATTCTGAATCCCCCAACCAAGATTTTGACTCCCCCAACCGGAATTTTGAATTCCCCCGTCAACTTCTCTAACTCCAATATTTTGTATTGGCGCTACAAAGTTAGGCATTGTAGCTACGACCTTCAATCTTGTAGCTACATTCTTTTTTATTGGAGCTACAATACTGAAAATCAAAGCTACAATATCCAATAGTGGAGCTACAACAAGAAAAATTGGAGCTACAATAATCATTATTGGAGCTACAATAATGAATATTGGAGCTACAACATTCAATATTGTAGCTCCAAGAATGAATATTGTAGCTCCAACAATGAATGTTGTAGCTCCAATAATGAATATTGTAGCTCCAATAATAGATATTGTAGCTCCAATAATGATTATTGTAGCTCCAATAATGAATGTTGTAGCTCCAATAATAGATATTGTAGCTCCAATAATGAATGTTGTAGCTCCAACATTAGATATTGTAGCTCCAATAATGAAGTGTGTAGTACAAGATTCCGGCTGGGGGACTCAGATTTCCGGTTTGGGAATTCAAAATCTCGGTGCGGGAATTCAAAATCTCGGCGCGGGAATTCAAATTCCCGGTTGGGGGATTCAAATTTCCGGTTGGGGAAGGCAGAATCTTGATTGGGGGATTCAAAATTCCGGTTGGGGAAGGCAAAATGGGTGATTATGAGGGAGAAAGAGAGGGGATTAAGGGAGGAAAGGGGGCGGGGGTGGGCAAAAAGGGAAGGGTAGGTATTTATACGTAAAAAAGGGAGGGGAGAAGGGGGGGAATGAATGTTTTTTGATTTAATTCCGTACTTTCGTCGCTCAATTTATTTCAAACCTTAAAACTTGAATGACATGAAAGCAATGATTATCACCACGTACATCACCGGAATCGTGCTCCTTATGAATACAACAGGCGCGAACGCGCAAAATACCGAGGCCCGCGTCGACAAGTTGGAGAAAATTGTCGCTAAATTGCCCTCTATATCAGGGCTTATCAACGTCAGGGGACAAGCAAAATTCCAGGAATCCGGATCGGGAGCGGTGGACGTCAAACAGACGTCGGGCGAAGTGCGGCGGGCGCGATTGGATTTCAAGGGCGGCGGCTCCGTCCTCGACTATCGCCTGCAAGTAGAGTTTGCCAAGTCGCCCAAAATCCTGGACGCCTACGTCGCGTGGAAAGTGAGCGAGGCGTTGAACGTGCAAGTGGGTCAGTACAAGATCCCTTTCTCGCTCGAGAATCCCTACGGGCCGACCACCCTCGAGACCGTCGATAACTCCACCGTGATCACGAAACTCGTTAATTATGACGATGTCGCGGGAATCTCCGCCAACGGCAGGGATATCGGGATATCCGCCCGCGGGTCGTTCGTCGAGAAAGAAGGAGGGTATCGCGCGCTGCACTATTATGCCGGTTTTTTCAACGGTAACGGTATCAATAACAGCGATAACGACAACGGGAAGGATTTCTCCGCCATATTCACCGTGAAGCCGTTCAAGACGGTGGACGTCGCGGCCTCCTTCTACCAGGGATCCGGCAACAGGTGGCGCTTCGGCGTCGGGGCGCGGTTCGAGAACGATCGGTTTCTCGTTCGTTCCGAATACATTACGGGCGAGACCGGCGACAAGGACAGCGAGGGATACTACGGCGTTGTCGGCTATCGCGTGACTCCCGCCGTGCAGCTGCTGGTGAAATACGATTATTTCGCGGAAGACCGCCAGAAGTCCGGCAATAACACTACCATCCTCAACGAGAGCAAGAAATACCTGGCCGGCGTTCGTTACGCGCCCGCGAAAAACGTTCACCTGATGGCCAATTACAGCTACGCGGACATTGGCAATGGCACCCTGGAGGAACGCCTGCTGACCGCTCAACTTGTCTTCGCCTTTTGAGGGCGACTCCTTAATTATATAGCAACACTTAAGCAATTCTCTTTAAACACCTACGAACATGAAACAGATCATTATCATCCTGCTGGCGGGCTTCGCGCTCTATTCCTGCAAGTCGCGGCCGGCGCAGAAAGAAGGGGAACTGAAGGGGGAGATTTCCATTTCCGGCGCGTTCGCGCTTTACCCGCTGGTAGTCAAGTGGGCCGACGAGTTCAAGCAGGCGCACCCCGGGGTGCGGATCGACATCTCGGCCGGCGGCGCGGGGAAAGGCATGACGGACGTGTTGGCGAAAGTCGTCGACCTGGGGATGGTCTCTCGCGAGGTCTACCCGCCTGAAATCGAGAAGGGAGCGGTCGGCTTTGCCGTCGCCAAGGACGCCGTCGTCCCGACCATCAACGCCTCGAACCCGGCGCTGGCCGACCTGCTGAAGAGCGGGTTGACGCGCGAAGACGCCGTGAAACTCTGGATCACGGGCGAACACAAGACGTGGGGCGACGTCGCCGGCACGTCCCGCGCCGAGCCTGTTCACGTCTATACCCGCTCCGATGCCTGCGGGGCCGCCGAGACATGGGCGTTGTGGCTGGGAAAGAAGCAAGAAGACCTGCTGGGGACGGCCGTGTTCGGCGACCCGGGGCTGGCGACTGCCGTGCAAAAAGACCCGCTGGGGATCGGCCTGAACAACCTGTCGTACGCCTACGACGAGGGGACGCGGGCGCCGAACCCGGGGCTGCTGGTGTTGCCGGTGGACGCGAACGAGAACGGGGTGCTGGATCCCGACGAGCTGTTCTATGACACGAAAGACGCTATTATCCAGGCTATCGCCGACGACAAGTACCCCTCGCCGCCGGCTCGCGACCTGTACCTGGTGACGAACGGCGTGCCGGGAAAACCGGAGGTGGTGGCCTTCCTGGAGTTCGTACTCACGAAGGGGCAGGAGTTTAACGTTCCCGCCGGGTACATCAGCCTCTCGACGGCGAAGCTGCAAAGGGGGCTGGAAATCCTGAAAACGAAGTAACGAGGAGAGGGGGACGACCGCGATGATGCTGGCACGCGTAGCGAAAGACAAGGCCGCTGGGGGGATCATGTTCACGCTGACCCTCTTGTCGATGGTGCTCGTCGTGGTCATGGGGGTAGGGCTTTACCTGAAGTCGGCGCCGGTGTTGGCCGAGTACTCGCTGGGCGACCTGCTGCTGTCGAGCAGTTGGAAACCGATGCGGGGGGAGTTTGGTTTTCTCCCGTTCGTGATGGGAACGATCTGGGTGACAGTGATCGCCATCGCGATGGCGGTGCCGGTGTCGCTGCTGACGGCGATTTACCTGACGGAGTACGCGCGGCCGGCGATCCGGAAATACGTTTTCCCGGCGCTGGACATCCTCGCGGCCCTTCCTTCAGTGATTTACGGGGTTTGGGGGACGTTGCTGATCGTGCCTTTCATCTCCGAGCGGCTGGCGCCGCGCTTCGTGGAATTTTCGACGGGGTACACGATGCTGGCGGGCGGTATCGTGCTGGGAGTAATGATCTTGCCGCTGCTGGTGAGCCTCTTTATCGAGTTGATCACGTCGGTGCCGGGGGAGCTGCGGGAGGCGTCGATCTCGCTGGGGGCGACGCGGTGGCAGACGACCAAGAAAGTGGTGGTACGCAACGTGTTCCCGGGGCTGATGGCGGCGGTGGTGCTGGCGGTGTCGCGGGCGCTGGGCGAGACGATCGCGGTGCTGATGGTCTGCGGTAACCTTCCGGAGATTCCTCGTTCGATTTTCGACGCGTGTTACCCCATTCCGGCGCTGATAGCCAACAATTACGGGGAAATGCTCTCGCTGCCGCGCTACGAGGCGGCGCTGATGTTTGCCGCGCTGCTGCTGTTTATCGTGGTGCTGCTCTTTAACCTGATCTCTCGGGTGATACTGTACCGGATCGAAAAAACTTTTTTCTGATGAAACTGAAGTTCGCTGAAGAGAAGTTCTTCAAAATCTTGATGATCGGGGCCACGATGACCGTCCTGGCCTTCGTGGTCAGCATCATCTACTCGATCCTCTCGAAAGGGTGGGGCGCGATGAGCTGGGACATGATTTTCAAGTTGCCCGGCGGCGGCTTCTACATCGGCAAGGAAGGAGGCTTTCTCAACGCCATCGCGGGGTCGCTGTACATCGTGGGCGCCTCGGCAGCGCTGGGACTGCTGGTCAGCATCCCGGTTGTTTTCTACCTGAATATCTACCTGAAACGGCGCTCTCGCCTCGCTTACGTGGCGCGGATCGCCTACGACGTGCTCTTTGGCATCCCGTCGATCGTCTACGGCGCGTTCGGGTTCACGATCATGATCTACTTCGGGCTGAAGACCTCCCTGCTGGGCGGGATCATCGTGATCACGCTGTTAATCATCCCCATATTCATCCGCTCGATGGACGAGGTGGCGCGCCAACTGCCGCGAGAGATCATCGACGCGAGCTATTCCCTGGGCGCTACTCGCCTGGAAACCATCCGCGTGGCCCTTCGGCAGATCGCCCCGGGCATCGCCACGGCCACGCTCCTCTCCGTCGGGAGGGCCATCGGGGACGCGGCCGGCGTCATGTTCACCGCCGGGTACACCGACAGCATCCCCACCTCCCTCTCCCAACCGGCGGCGACGCTCCCCCTGGCGGTCTTCTTCCAACTCAGCAGCCCCATCAAGGAAGTGCAAGACAGGGCATACGCCGCCGCCCTCGTGCTGACGATTATCGTGCTGCTCCTGAGCATCCTGGGGAGATATATCACGAACCGTTTCTCTAAACACAAACTCAAATGAAACATCTCTTACAGGCCCTCTCCCTGCCCGCCCGACCGCGAACGCTCGCCGCGAACGGAACGAGCGGGAAGGTCGCGCCCCTCTTCCGCCCCGACCGGAAATTCAACCGCGACGAGCAAGAATCCGAACTGATCGTGCAGAACCTCAACGTCCATATCAAAGACCAGCATATCCTTAAGAACATCCACCTCACGATCCCCGACAAAAAGATCACCTGCGTCATCGGCCCGTCGGGATGCGGCAAAAGTACCCTCCTCAAGACTTTTAACCGCCTCATCGACTCCATCGAGGAGGTGCGGGTGTCGGGAAAAGTGCTGCTGAACGGCACGGACATCGTCAGCAGCGGCGGATCGGAGATCATTCACCTGCGCCGGGCGATGGGCCTTATCTCCCAGAAACCCTGCCCACTACCCATGTCTATCTTCGACAACATCGCCTACGGGTGTAGGATACACGGCATCCGGGGAAGGAAAAAACTGCGCCTCGTCGCGCAACACTACCTCGAGGCCGCCGGCCTATGGGAAGAGGTCAAGGACAGGCTGAACACACCGGCCACCCGCCTCTCCATCGGCCAACAACAACGCCTGTGCCTCGCCCGAAGCCTCGCCGTCGAACCGCGATTTATCCTCGCCGACGAGGCCACCAGCGCCCTCGATCCCATCTCCAGCAAGATCATCGAGGAGCTGTTTATCAAACTGAAAGAGAACTACTCCATCGTCATGGTCACGCACACCCTGCGGCAAGCCCTCCGCATCGCCGACAACGTCATCTTCATGTACCTCGGGGAAGTCATCGAGACCGGCCCAGCCGACAAGGTCTTTAACAACCCCGAACACAAACTCACCAAAAAATACCTCTCCGGCGTTTTTAGCTGATCGCCACCTAAAACACTGAACATGTACACGATTACCCACCTCAACGAACTCGAATCCGAATCCATCTACGTCCTGCGCGAGGTCGCCGCGCAGTTTGAACGCCCCGTCATCCTCTTCTCGGGAGGGAAGGATTCTATCGTCATTACCCACCTCGCCCACAAGGCATTCTACCCCCTCCGCATCCCCTTCCCCCTGCTGCATATCGACACCGGCCATAACTTCCAGGAAACCCTCGACTACCGCGACGCGCTCGCCGCGCAACTCGGGGCCACCCTCATCGTCGCGTCCGTCCAGGAGTCCATCGACGCCGGCCGCGTCAAGGAAGAAACAGGGTATAACGCCAGCCGCAACAAGTTGCAAACCACTACTCTCCTCGACGCCATAGAGAAATACAAGTTCGACGCGGCCATCGGCGGGGCAAGACGCGACGAGGAAAAGGCGCGCGCCAAAGAACGATTCTTCTCCCACCGCGACGAGTTCGGCCAGTGGGACCCTAAAAACCAACGCCCGGAACTCTGGAACATCTTCAACGGCAAGAAGAACATCGGCGAACACTTCCGCGTTTTCCCCATCAGCAACTGGACAGAAATGGATGTCTGGCAGTACATTTACAAGGAGCGCGTCCCCGTTCCCTCCCTCTATTTCACCCACGAACGAGAGGTCTTTGAACGTGACGGGCAGTGGCTCGCCGCCGCCCCCTGCATGAAACGCCGCCCGGGGGAAAACGTCCGCGCGATGCAAGTGCGCTGTCGCACCATCGGCGATATTTCCTGCACCGGGCTAACCGCCTCGCGCGCAACGTCCCTCGAGGAGATTATCGACGAGATCGCTACCACCCGCGTCACCGAAAGAGGCGGACGCGCCGACGATAAACGATCGGAAAACGCGATGGAAGACCGCAAAATATCAGGATATTTCTAAAAATACCACCACATGAGCCAAAACGGATACCTGGACATGGAACTCCTGCGCTTCACCACCGCCGGAAGCGTCGACGACGGGAAAAGTACCCTCATCGGCAGACTATTATACGACAGCAAGTCCATCTTTGAAGACCAACTCGAGGACATCGAGGCCGTCTCGAAACGAGGCGGAAACGACGAGGTCAACCTCGCCCTGCTCACCGACGGGCTGCGATCCGAACGAGAACAAGGCATCACCATCGACGTCGCCTACAGGTACTTCGCTACCCCCCGGCGAAAGTTTATCATCGCCGACACCCCCGGCCACGTCCAGTATACTCGCAACATGGTCACCGGCGCCTCGACCGCTAACCTCGCGATCATACTCATCGATGCCAGAAACGGCATCCTCGAGCAAACCGTCAGGCACTCCTACATCGCCTCCCTCCTGGGAATCCCGCGGGTAGTCGTCTGCGTCAACAAGATGGACCTCGTCGACTTCTCCCAACGCGTCTTCGAGGAGACCCGCTCCGGATACCTCCGCGTCGCCGACGCCCTCGGCCTGAAACGCGTGGCGTTCCTCCCCCTTTCCGCCAAGCTCGGCGACAACGTCGTCGAACGATCCGCGCACATGCCCTGGTATAACGGCCCTACTCTCATGGAGATACTCGAAACTACCCCCATCGAACGAGACGCCGCCGAACAGGAGGCCCGACTGCCCGTCCAGTACGTTATCCGCCCCATCTCCGACGCCTTCCACGACTTCCGGGGGTACGCCGGACGACTCTCCGGGGGATCTCTCCAGCAAGGCGATGCCGTCACCGTCATGCCCTCCGGACAACGCTCCACCATCGCCGCCATCACGCGCCATCGCGACGCGCTCCCCCGGGCTTTTACCCCCGAATCCATCACCGTCCAACTCGCCGACGACATCGACGTCAGCCGCGGCGACCTGATCGTCAGCGGAGATCAACTGCCGCGCGTGGAACGGGAGATCACTCTCATGCTCTGCTGGTTTAATGACCGCCCGGCGCGCCTCGATCAACGCTACATCGTCATGCAGGCCACCCGCGAAACCATCGGCGTCCTCAAAACCATCCACCATGTGGTCAATATCAATACCCTCGACCCCGAAACCGGCCGGGATACCCTCCGCGTCAACGACATCGCCCGCATCACGATCCGAACCGCCCGCCCCTTGGTTTTTGACTCTTACTCCCGCAACCGCGTCACCGGCAGCCTGATCCTCGTCGACCCCGACACGTTCGAGACCGTCGCCGGCGGCATGATCGAGTAGCTCGACGCCCCGGTAGCCTCGGGGGAATCATAGAATTTTTCCTTTCACCGGCCGGAACTAATGACTGTGAACCTCTAAAAAACAGGCGTTTCCATGAACGAGTGTTCGGTAAAATCTTTGGAGACAAGGTATATCTCGCAAGACTTGTTCGAAAACTATTTATTGACAGCGTACATTTGGTCTCGGGTATAAGCGGCGCTCATTGCTTACAATTTCCTCCCTAAAAAACCTGCCCCAATCTTGAAATCATTGACTTAATGAAATCTACCATGATCGCTTAGGTTTCTTTAGGTGCATAACCTGAGGTACGGGGTTGTTGTAT
>JAIROI010000105.1 GCA_031257615.1 Odoribacteraceae bacterium | reverse complement strand
AATTGAATTTGGGTTAACCCAAATTGAATTTGGGTTAACCCAAATTGAGTTTGGGTCGACCCAAATTGAGTTTGGGTTAACCCAAATTGAGTTTGGGTTAACCCAAATTGAGTTTGGGTTAACCCAAATTGGACTTTGAGGCATCCCCAAATGGCGACGAATCTTCCATTTCTCATGTCGAACTTAGGTTTATAAAGCATACCTTCGCACCGGACAATGAAAATAACCGATTAAATGATCACTTAATACCGAGAAAGCATGAAACACCTACTCACCCTCGTTCTCCTCGCGGCCTTCGCGCTGCCGGCGACGGCACAAACGGCAAAGACGCCCGTGACCGCCCCTCCCGCCTCCCTGGGCCTGCACCCGTTCTACAAAAAATACCTTAACGTGAACGGCATCCACCTCATCTCCTCGCACCGCGTCCCCGACTCCGCCCTCTACGCTGCCCAACGGACGCTCGAGGCCATGACCCGACTCCTGCCTCCGGACGTCCTCAAGGCCATGACCGACATCAATACCCGCGTCGGCGTCATGGCGCGCTACGAGGGCACCACCGATATCCCCGAACACGCACACCTCGCCGCCGACACCTCCCTCAACTGGGACCTCCGCGCGCGCGGGCTGGGCGGCGGCTTGCATGATCCCCTGACCACCTGCGCCGAGGAAAACCTGCTCGCCTACCAGATCGACAAGTACCACGCCGAGGACATCCTCGTCCACGAGTTCTCGCACTCCATACACCTCATCGGCCTCGTCACCGTCTACCCCGGCATCAACGCTGAACTGAAGGAGGCCCTCGCCGCCGCCACCGCCGAGGGAAAATGGAAAAACACCTACGCCGCCACGGACATCGCCGAGTACTGGGCCGAGGGCGTGCAAAGCTGGTTTAATGTCAACGCCGAGGTCAAAACACCAGACGGAAAGCATAACCGCGTCAACACGAGAAAGGAATTAAAAAAGTACGACCGGCGACTCTACGACATCATCCACCGCTATTTCCCCGAAACCAACGAGTCCATCAGCCGCCACGCGTACGTCAACAAGTATAAACATTGAACCATGAAAACACACCTCATCGCCTGCATCGCCTGCTGCATCGCCCTCTCCTCGACGCGGGCGCAAGAAACCGGGAAACTGAAAGTGAACAACGTCGTCCCGGCAACCCTGAAGTATTTTGACCTCCGGGACGTCCGCCTGCTCGACAGTCCCTTCAAAAACGCCATGGAGAAAAACGCCGAGTGGATGCTCGAACTCGAGCCGGACAGGTTGCTCTCCAACTTCCGCCTCAACGCCGGGCTGAAGCCCAAGGCGCCGCCCTACGGGAGCTGGGAGTCCTCCGGGCTTGCCGGGCACACCGCCGGACACGTCCTCACCGCCGCCGCCCAACAGTACGCCGCCACCGGAGACGAGCGATTCAAACAGATGATCGACTACATGGTGCAGCAACTCGACTCCTGCCAGATCGCTTTCGTCAACGGTTTCATCGGTGGCATGCCGGGAGGCGACCGCATCTTTAAACAGGTGAAAAAGGGCGTCATCCGCTCCGCCGGCTTCGACCTCAACGGCCTCTGGTCGCCCTGGTACAACATCCACAAGATCGTCGCCGGCCTCACCGACGTCTACCTCCTCACCGGAAGCGAGAAGGCCAAAGAGGTGCTCGTCAACCTCGCCGACTACCTCGCCGAGAGCATCGCCTCCCTCTCCAACGAGCAAATGCAACTCATGATGAACTGCGAGTTCGGGGGCATGAACGACGCCTTCGCGTGGGTGCACGCCATCACCGGGGAACAAAAGTACCTCGACGCCGCCAACGCCTTCTACCACGCCCGACTCATGAACCCGCTCGCCGAGGGCGTCGACGTCCTCCCCGGCTTACATTCCAACACCCAAATCCCCAAGATCATCGGCAGCGCCCGCGTGCACGAACTCACCGGAAACCCCCGCGACGCCAAGATCGCCGCCTTCTTCTGGGACCGCATGGTGCACCACCACTCCTACGCCAACGGGGGAAACTCCTCCGCCGAGTACCTCGCCGCGCCCGACCGCCTCAACGACCGCCTCACGACCTCCACCTGCGAGACGTGCAACACCTACAACATGCTCAAACTTACCCGACACCTCCACGAGTGGAGCGGAGACCCCGCCTACGTCGACTATTACGAGCGGGCGCTCTACAACCACATCCTCGCCTCACAGCACCCCGCCACCGGCATGACCTGCTACTTCGTCTCCCTCGCCATGGGCGGGCGCAAGGAATTTAGCGATAAACACAACACCTTCACCTGTTGCATGGGAAGCGGCTTCGAAAACCACTCCAAGTACGGCGGGGCCATCTACGCCCGCTCCCCCTCCAACGAAGACCTCTACGTCAATCTCTACATCCCCTCCACCCTCTCCTGGCGCGACCGCCGGCTGAAACTGCGCCTCGAGACCCTCTATCCCGAGAGCGGCCGCGTCTCCCTGCGCGTCGAAGAGGCCGCGAAACAGCCCTTCGCGCTCCACCTGCGCTACCCCGCGTGGGCAACTTCCATGACCGTTAAAGTCAACGGGTCGAAGCAGAAGATCAATGCCGCCCCGGGATCTTACCTCACCATCCGCCGCGAATGGAAACGAGGAGACCGCGTCGAAATAGACCTCCCCATGCACTTGCGCGAGGTCGCCATGCCCGACAATCCCGACCGGCGGGCCATCTTCCACGGGCCTACCCTCCTGGCAGGGGAACTGGGAGAGCAACCGGTAGAACCCGTGCGGGGCGTTCCCGTCCTTGTCTCCGCCGACAAGGAGATTCTCCCGCTCTTCTCTCCCGTCGACAAACGTCCCCAGACCTTCCGCTCCGTCGGACTCGGCTATCCTTCCGACGTCACCCTCGCGCCCTTCTACAAGATGTACGACCAGTACTACTCCGTCTACTGGGACGTCTTCTCTCCCGACGGCTGGCAACGACAACAAGCCGCCTACGAGGCCGAACGAGCGCGCGTCGAGGCCCTGAACCAGATCACCGTCGATCGCATCACCTTCGGCGAGATGCAGCCCGAACGAGACCATCACCTGGACTCCCGCGAGAGCCGCGTGGGTGATTTCCGCGGCAAGAAGTTCCGCTACGCCTACCCCAACGGCTACATCGCTTTTGACATGAAGGTGCTCCCCGACGCTCCCGCGCGCCTCCTGATGACTTTCTGGGGAGGAGACGCCGGACGCGATACCTTCGAGATACTTATCGACGACGTCCGCCTGCAACTCTTTTCTCCCAGCGGCAACGACGGCGACTTTATCGAGAACATCATCGACCTCCCCGAATCCTTCACCCGCGGCAAGGACAAGGTCCGCGTCACCCTCAAGGGCCACGACCGCAGCCGCGTCACCTCCATCTACAACTGCCGCGTCCTGCGCTAACCACAGTCGCGTCCCGCGCTAACTACAATCGCATCCCGCGTTAACCACAAAGAACACTTGCCCCCGTCCTCCGACGGGGGCTTTTTATTTGTATGCAGCGCGCCGCAGTCCGCGGACGCACCGCGAGAAAGAGATTCCTTTGAAGGGCTGCGTAGCTGCCGCCCCGGACTTCCCCTTGCCGAGACGAGGCTGCGTAGCTGTCCAACCTTTGTAGGCAGTAGCCTAAGGCTACTGTATAGAACGAAGTCCATATATTCTTGGCTGCGTAGCTGCCTACCCTTTTGGCGCGGCTGCCTAAGGCTGCCGCGCGAAAGGAAGCCGCCCATACCGTATTATATATAGGTGCGGTTCGGGGTAGATGCCGGCCGGATGAGTTGTTCGGAAGGTGGCAGACGTGGAGGGGTGTGTTAAAAAAGTGGGGCGCAGAAAAAAGTTTGACAGAAAATGTGGCGAGGATTTGGTTGTCGTTATTATTTTTCGGAACTTTGCCGGCAGAAGACACACTTCATGTATCAAAAGGAATAATTGATGGAAAACGCATACAACGCATATTACGCGAAGAGTTCGCAAGAACGATCGGAAATCTCCTCTGTCACAAGACA
>JAIROI010000109.1 GCA_031257615.1 Odoribacteraceae bacterium | reverse complement strand
CCTCCTCCCGGCTGAAGGAAGGAATGGAAACAAGTTGCAAAAGCAACGCGATGGCTTCTTCTGTGCTCATAAATCCGAGTTCGATATAAGAAATGGGGATTGCTTAGGGGCATTTTGGGTCATCCCAAACGCGATTCCGGTCGACCATAATTCAATTCCGGTCGACCATAATTCGGTTACGGTCGACCGTAATTCGACGGGAGTCGACCGCGAATCGCGATAAAACAGGCTGTTTTCCATTTTGGTCGCGTCCATGTCATGAGAGGAGAACGCGCGTGCCGGCGAGGGGGTCGGCAAGGTGAGCGGGATGCAGCAAGCGCGCCGAGCGTATTCCCGCGTCGAGCGCCCGGAAAGCGTTGTCGAGTTTGGGGATCATGCCGTCGCTGACGACGCCCCGCCGTACCAGTTCCTCGCGGTCGCTCCTCGTCAACGAGGGGAGGACGGAGGCAGGATCGGCAGGGTCGGCAAGCACGCCCCCCGCGTCGACGCAAAAGAGAAGGTCAACGGCGTAGAGGTTGACGAGCGCGCCGGCAACGGCAGCGGCGACACTGTCGGCGTTGGTGTTGAGCAACTGCCCGTCCGCGCCGAGGGTGATGGGGGAGATCACGGGCGCGACGCCGCGGCGGACAAAGCGAGCAATGGCGAGCGCGTTTACCTGCTCCACGTCGCCGACGCGCCCCCAGTCGATCTCCCCGACCGGCCGCCGCACGGAGACCACCAGCCGCTCGTCGCAACCGGACAGCCCGCAGGCGTTGATCCCGGCGCGCTGGAGGGCGGCAACGATACTCTTGTTGACCCACCCGGCGTAGGCCATGACGGTGACGCGCAGCGCGGCCTCGTCGGTGACCCGCCGGCCGTCGATGACCTTCCGGGGAATCGATAGCGAGCGACACAGCTCGTCGGCAAGCACCCCGCCCCCGTGCACGACGATAAACAGACCGGGGAAAGCGGCCAACCGCGCGCCCAGGAGGTCGAGCGACGCCGCGTCCTCCACGAGCCTTCCCCCTACCTTAATAACCGCGCAGTTCATCGCTTTCGCTTGTCAGGGATTGCATGGTCGCCCGGAAGGCCGACAGGAACAGCTCGATCTCCTCGCGGGAGACGGAGAGGGGCGGGAGAAGGCGCAAGGTGTTTTTGCCGCTGCACCCGGTGAGGACGCGGTGATCGCGCAGCAGCCGCCGGCGGAAGATCGCGTGGGGAATGTCCGCGTCGACGCCGATCATCAGTCCCCTGCCGCGCACCTCGATGACCCCTTTCTCCTCCCGCAGTTGCCGGGCGAGATCGTCGCCGAGGGCGGCGGCGCGGCTGACAAGCTCCTCCCGTTCGATGACCTCGAGGACGGCGAGGGCGGCGGCGCAGGCGAGGTGATTCCCCCCGAAGGTCGTGCCGAGCATTCCCTCGCGGGCGGGGATCGCGTCGCGGACGAGTATCCCGGCGACGGGGAAGCCGTTTCCCATCCCCTTGGCCATCGAGATGACGTCGGGCCGCGCGCCGGCGTGCTGGAAGGCGAAGAACTTGCCGCTGCGCCCGTATCCCGACTGTATCTCGTCGAGGACGAGCAGCGTGCCGGTGGCGTCGCAGGCCTCGCGCGCCGCCTGCAAGAAGTCGGGCGAGGGCACGCGGATACCCCCGACTCCCTGTATCCCCTCGACGATAAAGGCGGCGTAACGGCGGGAGGAGAGCGCGCGGGCCAGGGCCTCCGCGTCGTTGAGGTCGACGAAGGAGACGGCGTGCGACTTGTTCAGCGGCGACTGGATAGCGGGCTGGTCGGTGGCGGCGACGGCGGCGCTGGTGCGCCCGTGGAATGCACCGCGACAGGCGAGGATCGCGGCGCGTCCGGTGGTGAAGGACGCGAGCTTGAGGGCGTTCTCGTTGGCCTCGGCCCCGCTGTTGCAGAGAAAGAGGGCGTACCCCTCGCAACCGGAAAGGACTTCGAGCCGCGCGGCGAGGGCCTCCTGGAGGGGGTTGACGACGGCGTTGGAGTAGAAGCCGATCTTCCGCAACTGGCTCGCGACGCGCTCGACGTAGTGGGGGTGGGAGTGGCCGATGGAGATCACGGCGTGTCCCCCGTAGAAGTCGAGGTACTCCTCCCCGCTTTTGTCCCGCACCCGGCAGCCGAAGGCTTCCACCGGCTCCACGTCCATCCGATTGTAGACATTGAATAACATATCAGAAGTAGCTTGCTTTTAACAATAGGCCCGTCGTCTCCTCCAGCCCGAACATCAGGTTCATGTTCTGGATGGCCTGCCCGGAGGCCCCCTTCAGGAGGTTGTCGAGGACGGCGGTGACGAGCGTCTTCCCCTCGCGCTGCTGTACGCGGAGAAAACAATAGTTGGTGTTCACCACCTGCTTGAGGTGGAGGGGAGCGTCGCGTACGACCGCGAAGGGATGCGCGCGGTAGAACTCGCGGTAGAGTTCCTGCAGGGAGGGGGTCTCGTCGCGAAACACCGCGTTGACGATGATCCCGCGGGCATGCGCGCCTCGCGTCGGCACGAAGGCGACGTCCGGCGCGTTGGCCCCGGCGCGTTGGAGCGTCTCGCGCACCTCGGCAAGGTGTTGGTGCGCGAAGACCTTGTAGTTGGAGAGATTCTGCACGCGATAGCTGAAGTGGGTCTCTGCCGCGGGTTGCCGTCCGGCGCCGGTGGAGCCGGTCACGCCGAAGACGGAGAACTCCTTGTCGCCTTTCCCCGCGGCGGCAAGCGGCAGGAGCGCCAGCTCGATCGCCGCGGCAAAGCAGCCGGGGTTGGCGACGCGGCGCGCTTGCCGTATCGCCTCGCGGTTGAGTTCGGGGAGGCCGTAGACGAACCCTCCCGCGTTGCCGAGCCGGAAGTCGTTGCCGAGATCGATCACGCGCGCTCGCTCCGGCACGTTCCGCTCCTCGAAGAAGCGCGTCGCGTAGCCGTGTCCCCCGCAGAGGAAAAGCGCGTCCACCCGCTCGAGATCAATGTCCGAGAAGCGGAGATCGGTGACGAGGTCGTCGTGGACGTTGTCGACGCGCTGTCCCCGGTGCGACTCGCTTTGCAGGTAGCGCAGCTCGACGTTCGGGTGGCGCGTCAACACGCGTATCAGTTCCCCGGCCGTATACCCGGCGGCGCCGGCGATCCCGACGGCGATCATATCTCCTCGCGATTGACCGCCCCGTGTACACGCAGCGGCATGGAGAGTATCTTCGCGAACCCCTTCACGTCGTCGGCGCTCCAGGCGTTGTTCGACTCGCCGTACTGCGCGAAGTCGGCGTTCATCAGGTCGCGGTCGGAGCGGATGCCCACCAGGTCGAAGTGGTAGGGGCGCAAGCGGACGCGCACCTCCCCGGAGACGTACCGCTGGCTATGCTCGAGGAACTTCTCGATGTCGCGCATCACCGGCTCGCCGTACATGGCCTCGTGGAGAAACATGCCGTACCAGTTGCCGAGTTGTTCCTTCCAGTAGATTTGCCATTTCGTCAGGGTATGTTTTTCCAGCAGTTCGTGCGCCTTGATGATCACCAGCGGGGCGGCGGCCTCGAAGCCCACGCGTCCCTTGATGCCGATGATCGTGTCCCCCACGTGCGTGTCTCGCCCCACGGCCCACGGCGCGGCGATCTCCTCGAGGCGGGAGATCAGGGCGACGGGCGACGCGCAACTCTCGTCGTTGACGCGGATCAATTCGCCGCGTTCGAAGGAGAGGGTCAATTCCTCGGAGCCTTCCCGTTGCAGCGGCGTCGGGTAGGCGCTCTCCGGCAGGTTCAGGTGGGAACTCAACGTCTCCCGTCCCCCGATGGACGTCCCCCAGATCCCTTTATTGATCGAGTAGGCCATGCGCGACCAGTCGCGTTCCACCCCCTTCGACCGCAGGTAAGCGATCTCCTCCTCGCGGCTCAACTGCAAGTCGCGGGTGGGGGTAAGAATCTCGATCTCCGGCGCCAGCACGGAGAAGCAGAGGTCGAAGCGCACCTGATCGTTCCCGGCCCCCGTGCTCCCGTGCGCCGCGTACCCGGCGCCGATCTTCTTGGCGTGGCGGATGACGGCCATCGCCTGGAAAGCGCGCTCGGAACTGACGGAGATGGGGTAAGTTTTGTTCCGCAGGACATTCCCGAAGATCATGTACCGGATGCATTTCTCGTAATACTCCCCCGAGACGTCGATCGTCGCGTGGCTCGCGGCCCCCAGCTCGTAGGCCCTTTTCTCGATCTCGGCCAGTTCCCCGGCGCTAAACCCGCCGGTGTTGGCGAGCGCCGTGTGCACTTCCATGCCTTTTTCTTCGGCCAGGTATTTCAGGCAATAGGAGGTGTCGAGACCCCCGCTGTATGCTAATACTACTTTCATGGCTCACGCGAATTTCTTCAACAACTTCCCCAGTGGAGAGCTTTTCTTCCGCACCTCCCGGTGTTCGGCCGGGTCATAGATCATGCCGGTGCAAAGGCACTTGGTCATGTTGGTACGCAGCAGGATGTCGTAGTTGACGCACGACTTGCAGCCGGCCCAGAACTCCTCGTCGTCGGTCAGCTTGGCGAACGTCACCGGCACGTAACCCAGAGACGTGTTGATGCGCATCACCTGTTCCCCCGTCGTCAGCCCGAACAACTTCGCGTCCGGGAAACGCGTCCGCGAGAGATCGAAGGCCGCCTTCTTGATCTGCTTGGCGATCCCCAGCCCCCGGTACGATTCCTTCACGATCAAGCCGGAATTGGCCACGAACTTCTGGTGGCCCCACGACTCGATGTAACAAAACCCGACGAACTCCTCCCTGTTCAGGGCGATGATCGCCTTGCCGCGCGAGATCTTGTCGGCAATGTACTCGTCTGTCCTCCGGGCGATACCCGTGCCGCGAGCCCGCGCCGCGTTATCGATCGCCCCGTTAATGTCCTGCACGTAACGCAGGTGTTTCTCTGATGCAACAACTACTGTAATCTTCATCTTTCACCTTATTCGTATAATTAAACTTCATGTGCCGTCGCGTATTTATTTGCAACGCGCCGCGAATGTATCCATTTTTATGAATCATATCGCGAGGACCCGGAACATTTTCACGCGCCGCCGCGTATATATCCGGCAACTACCGCCCGCGGGGCGCGATTCAAGAAAATTCGACTACATTCGTGGCGAAAAACCGCCTACATGGATACATTGCACCCGACCGGCGACCGCGAAGACTTCGCCTTCCGCGCCCTGTTCATGGCCCACTACCCCCGCGTCGTCTATTTCTCCTATCGCCTGGTGGGAGTTCGCCCCGAAGCGGAAGACATCGCGCAAGAGGCCTTCGCGCGCTACTGGACCCGCCGGGGGGAAATCTCCCGCGACGAGACCTCCGTCAAAAGCTACCTCTACGAGACCGCCCGGAATCTCTGCCTGAACTTCCGCCGCCACCAGGCCGTGGAACGGGGATTCCTCGCCGCCGGGAAAGCGCCCGGCGAACAGCCGGACGCCGCCAACGCGATGATCTCCGCGGAGTCGCTCGACGCCATCCACAAGGCCGTCGCCTCCCTACCCACCCGCTGCCGGGAAATCGCCGCGATGGCTTACATCGAGGGAGTCGACAACCGGGAAATCGCCCGGCGCTTCGGACTATCCATCCACACCGTGCGGGCGCAGAAACACCGCGCCATCCTCCTGCTCCGCGAACGCCTGGACAGGGAACACTTCCTTCTCCTCTTTATCGCGCGCGGCGCGTAACGCGCGACGCGCGGCGAGTAATGGACGCTTTTTTACTCGACAGCGCGAGGCCGCGTCAGCAAATAATTGAAAATTTACCGGTTAAATCCGCTCGCGTTACCCCCTCCGAGGGGATAGGGTGTTTTGTCGCCGCGCCGCGACAACCAATCCACAACTGTTGAACGGTCGCCGCGGTTTCGCGGCAACCAATCCACAACTGTTGAACGGTCGCCGCGGTTTCGCGGCAACCAATCCA
>JAIROI010000096.1 GCA_031257615.1 Odoribacteraceae bacterium | reverse complement strand
TCCATCCTCCTCCTCTCCTGCCTCGTCCTCTGGATACGGCGCCGCGGCAGGTAACCACCCGCGAGCACATATCCCTCGCCAATCCCAACAAAGTGTCGCGCCCCCCGCGCGACACTTTTATTTTCCCGCTCCCGCGGCCTCCCGCCCGCGATAGAAGTCATAAAAAAGCATTCGAGACCAAGCGAGCGACGCTCGCTCCGGAAAAAAACGCGCGAGGCGTATTACACCCGGGAGGGGGGATGGTGTCTTTAGTCTGTAACAAACACGCGACACATGTCCAAAGAAAGATCTATCGAAACACTCTTGTCGCGCTACCTGCGCGGCGAGTTGGACGAGGAAGAAATCAAAGCGCTGGAAATATGGCGCGAGACCTCCCCGCGGAACGAGGCGCTTTTTCAGCGAGTCACCTCCATGAACCGCGCCGAGGAGGCCATCCGTCGTTTTGTCTACCCGGAAGAAGAAGAGGAGCAAGGATGGCAAGCGCTCCACCAGCAAATCAAGAAGAGAGACCAGCAAATCAGGAGGAGAAAGACCGCCCGCGGGGCGTTGTACGCGGCAAGCGTCGCGCTGTTGCTCGCGGCGGCGGGCGCGTTGTACATCCTCACCCGGCAACAGGCGGTCGCGCCCGTCGACGACCTCCCCTTCCCGGTGGCCTCCCCCACCCTGCAACTGCCGGACGGCTCGCGGGTCAACCTGGGCGACAAGGAAGCGTTGGACGCCCTGGCCGTCGCCCGTCCCGGCATGGAGACGAGCGCCGAGTCGTTGTCCTACACCGCTCAGGAGGGCGACGAGGGTGGGATGCACCTCCTGAGCGTGCCTCGCGGCGGGGAATACGTGCTGACGCTCTCCGACGGTACCAGCGTCTACCTGAACGCCGAGACGGAGCTAATATACCCTGCCGCCTTCCCCGACTCGTGCCGCGAGGTGTACCTCCAGGGCGAGGCCTACTTCAAGGTGAGCAAGGACGCGCGACGACCCTTCGCGGTGCACGCCGGCCCGGCGCGCGTCGAGGTGACAGGCACCAGCTTCGGCGTCCGCGCCTACGAGGACGAGCCGGTCATCCAGGCCGTGCTCGAGAGCGGGAGCGTCAACCTGCGCGCCGGCGACCGCGCGATCGCCCTCGTCCCCAACACGAGGGGCGTGTACAACAAAGAGGAAGGTACGCTGGAGACGCTGCCGGCCAACCCTGCCTATTTCCTGGGATGGAAGGAGGGACGGCTGGTGTACGACAATGTCCGGCTGGAGGATATCCTGCGAGACGCCTGCCGCTGGTATCCCTTCGGCGTGGTCTTCAAGCGCGACTCTATCCGCTCGCTGCCCTTCTCGCTCAACATGAAACGGCACGGGAGCGTCATCGAGGTGCTGCACCTCCTGGAGGCCACGGGAAAGATCCGCTTCGAGTACGACGATCGCACGATCACCATACTGTAACCCCTCGCACAGAGATAAAAAAGGCTGCCCGGGGTTTCCCGCGGCAGCCTGCACGATACCACCCGGTGGCACGGGTGACCATGTCAAATTAAAACAAACAAAATTATGCAGAAAAATCGGATTACTCCATGGAAGAGAGGATTTTTGTTCCTCTTTCTGGCAATCTTGACCACGGGCTTCCCCCGGGAGGCCCTCGCGCAACAGGAGGAAAAGCTGACGCTTAACCTGAAGAACGCGTCGATCAAGGAAATCATCAACGAGATCAAGCGAATGTCCGACTACGACTTCGTTTACAGCGACGCCGACCTGGCCAATGTCAAAAGACAAGATGCGAGCTACCAGCAGGCCACGCTCGACGCGATCCTCTCCGGTTGTCTCCGCGAAACCGGCCTGGCCCATTCCGTGAACAACCAGACGATCGTCATCCGCAAGGAGACCCGCCCGCAGGAAACGGGCAGGAAGGTGGTGTCGGGAGTGGTCACCGACGCGCAGGGACTCCCCCTGCCCGGCGCGACCGTCATGCTCGTCGGGACTACCCACGGCGCGGCTACCAACGCGGAAGGAAAGTACTCGATCAGCGTGCCGGACGACGGCAAGAGCGTCCTCCGCTTCTCGTACATCGGGACGATCGCGAAGGAGGTGGCCGTGGGCGCGAGGGACGCGATCAACGTGCAGCTGGAAGAGGACACGACCTCCATCGACGAGGTGGTGGTGACCGGCTACTTCGAGCGCTCGAAGAACTCCTTCACGGGCGCCTTTACCTCCGTGAAACGGGAGGAACTGCGGGCATTCGGGAACGAGAACCTGCTCTCCGCCCTCCAGATGATCGACCCGTCGTTCAAGATCCGGGAGAACAACGACCGGGGGTCCGACCCGAACACCCTCCCCGAGTTCTTCGTCCGCGGCGAGAGCAGTTTCATGGGAAACAGTAACATCCCCACCTTTATCGTGGACGGCTACGAGGTCTCCCTGCAACAAGTCTTCGACATGGACCTGGACCGGATCGAGAGCCTGAATATCCTGAAAGACGCCTCGGCAACGGTGCACTACGGGTCGCGCGCGGCCAACGGCGTCGTGGTGATCGAGACGCGGCGCCCGTCGAGCGGGAAGTTTTCCATCGCCTACGCCAACCGCACCAGCTTCTCTGCCGCAGACCTGTCGGACTATGACCTGCTAAACGCCAGCGAAAAACTGGAGTACGAGATCGCCGCCCGCCTCTTCTTGTCGCCCAACGCCTCGGAACAGCACGCGCGCGACCAGCTGCTGGAGTATTACAAGGCCAACATCGCCAGGGGCGTGAACACCGACTGGCTCGCCCAACCCACGCGCAACGCCCTCTCGCACTCCCATTCCATCTACGCGGAGGGAGGTTCGGACGCCGTGGTCTACGGCCTGAACGTCAACTACGGGAGAAACGGCGGCGTCATCAAGCAGTCCTTCCGCGAGAACCTCGGGCTGACCTTCGACCTCACCTACCGGAGCAAAGGAAAGCTGAGCATCCGCAACAGTTTCTACTACGGGCTGACCAACGTGAGGAACTCCCCCTACGGCTCTTTCTCGATCTACGCCAGGGCCAACCCCTATAACGCGCCCCGCGACGAGAACGGGAAGTTGATCCCCACCTACCCGGTGCACCGCTCCGCCAGCTCGACCGCCTCGCAGTACAACAACCCGCTCTACAACGCGAGCCTCCCCTACAAGGATCAGGAGCAAATCTCGAACATCAACAACAACCTGAGCGCGGACTACTTCATCACCCCGGAACTCCGCTTCAAGGGATCGCTGGCGCTGACGAAGGTCATCGGCGACAAGGACAAGTACGTCTCCCCCGAACACACGAATTTCGCGGGCCAGGACAACCTCCTCCAAAGAGGAAGCTACACGGTCACGAACTCCCGCGGCTTCTCGTACAACGTGAACAGCACCCTGACCTACTCGCTGGCGATCGAGAAACACCTCCTTTATAGCGGCGTCGGCGTGAACATCATACAGGACGAAAGCCGCTCCTACTCGCTCTCCGGCGCCGGCTTCCTCGACGAGCGCTTCAACGAGATATGGTTCGCCATGAGCTACCCGGAAGGCGGAAGCCCCAACGGGATCGAGGGCACGGACCGGATGATCGGCTGGCTGGGAAACATCAACTATTCCTACGACAACCGCTACTTCGTTGACCTCTCCGGGCGCGTCGACGGCTCCTCGAAGTACGGGAAAAAGCGCCGATTCTCCCCCCTCTGGTCCACCGGCGTGGGCTGGAACATCAACAACGAGGAGTTCATGAAAGAGAGCTTCTTCGACCGCCTGACCCTGCGCGCCTCCATCGGCGTCACCGGCAACCAGCAGTTCGATCCCTACATGGCCAAGACCATGTTGCAATATAGCGCCGCCAACTCCTACTACCACGCCGTCGGCGCCGTCTTCATGGGCTACGGCAACGAGTTGCTGGAGTGGCAGCAAAGCGCCAAGAGAAATATCGGCCTGGACGTCGAGGCCTTCAAACGCCGCCTGACCTTCCGCTTCGATTACTACAACGACCGCACCGACGGCCTGCTGCTCCCCGTGAGCGTGCCCCCCTCCCTCGGCTTCGTGACCTACACGGAGAACTTCGGGGAACAGAGCAACCGGGGCTTCGAGTTTGACGTCAACGCCGTCATCATCCGACAGCCGTCGCTGGACTGGGCCGTGAACATCAGCGGCACGCGCAACAGAAACCGCGTGGAGAAGATCAGTAGCGTGCTGGCCGCCCTCAACACCGAAAACCATACCCAGGCCGACGCGACTACCCTCCAACGCCCCATCGCCATGTACGAGGAAGGCGAGTCGCGCACGGCCATCAAGGTCGTCCGATCCCTCGGCATCAACCCCGCCTCCGGCAGGGAACTCTTCCTGACCCGGGCCAACGCGGTCACCGAAAAATGGGACTACCGCGACAAGGTCACCGTCGGGGATACCGAGCCGGACCTGGAAGGAAACATCACCACCAACCTGATCTGGAAACAGTTTTCCGTGAATATCCTCCTGCGCTACGCCTTCGGGGGACAGGTCTACAACACCACCCTCTCGGAGCGCGTCGAGGGAGCCTCCCCCTACGCCAACGCCGACAAGCGGGTGCTCGCGGAGCGGTGGCGCAACCCCGGCGACGTCTCCTTCTACAAGGACATCGCCGACAGGAGCGTCTCCTACGCGACAAGTCGTTTCGTGCAAGACAACAACTACCTGGAGTTGCGCAACATCTCCCTCTCCTACCGCTTCGCCCCGGAGCTGCTCAAGCCGTGGGGCATCTCCAACGCCCGCGTGGCCCTGAACACCTCCGACCTCTTCCACCTCTCGACGGTGAAACGGGAACGGGGCATCGACTACCCCTTCGCGCGGCAGTTCACCTTTTCTCTTAACCTCAATTTCTAACACGCCATGAAAAGAATATTCTACATCCTCGCGCTCCTTTTCCCCCTTGCCTCCTGCAGCGATTGGCTGGACATCACCCCGCTGGGCGAGGTGGAGGAGGACAAGATGTTTAAAGACGAGCGGGGCTTCCACGAAACCCTCGCGGGAAGCTATAGCCTGCTCGCCTCCCCCAACGCCTACGGGATGGAACTCACCGCGGGCTTCCCGGACGAGATCGTACAGTACTGGAACGAGCGCAGCGAGTTCTACAACTTCAAGTACGACGACGCCACCGTGGCCGCGCGACTCTCCGCCACCTGGTACAAAATGTACGAGGCCATCGGCAACCTCAACCTCCTGCTCGGCCACGCCAAGAAATGGACGCCCGAAACCCTGCCGCACTATAACCTCATCGTCGGAGAGGCCAAGGGCTTGCGCGCCTACATCCACCTCGATCTCCTCAGGCTCTTCGGCCCCGTGCTCGCGGACGGACTTGATCGTCCCTCGATCCCCTACCGCGAGGAGTTCTCCAACAACATCACCCGGCAAATGACCGCCCGCGACGTCCTCGACAAGATCGAGACCGACCTCAAAGAGGCATACTCCCTGCTCGCCGATGACCCCATCAAGGAGAACGGGCGATTCCTCGACAACGCGCTCCTCGCGAACACCGCCGAAAACAAGGCCTACGCCTACCTCTTCCGCGGCATCCGGATGAACTACTACGCCGTCAGCGCCACCCTGGCCCGCTACTACCTCCTCGTCGGCAACAAGCCGGAGGCCCTGAAGTATGCGCGGGAGGTCATCGACGCGAACAACATATTCCAACTCGGTAACGCCAAGAGCAGCGCGCAAGACTGGATGTTCCAGCCCGAACTCGTCTGGGCGCTCTACGACGGGGACATCAACAAGCAGGCGCACCTCGGCAACACCTCCTTTAGCTTCAACTACCCGGTCAACGCCGAATTTCGCACCTTCGTCTACAGCGAGGGACACGGCCTGCCCGACGACTTCCGCCTCAACCACTGGTGGGGAACGACAGGAACGACGCCGGCCATCGAATACCTCGGCAAGTACTTCCGCACCATGAACGACGACGAGGACGTCACCAAGTGGGACAAGCTGATCAGCATGATCCGCCTCTCCGAGGTCTACTACATCGCCGCCGAGGCCAACATCGGCGTCGACGACGACAAGGCCCGCCAGCTCCTGCAAAACGTCCGGGACGCCCGCAACCTCGCCACCAGCGCGCTCCCGACAACCCTCACCGGCAACGACCTGCTGGAACAAATCCTCGCCGAACAACGCAAGGAATTCTGGGGCGAGGGCAAGCTATTCTACACCTACAAACGACTCTTCCACGACATCGTCATCCGGCAAAGCGCCATCCCGGCCTCCAAGGCCATCTTCGAGCTGCCCGTCCCGAAGGAAGAGATCGAATACGGTAACAACTAATAAAAAAGGATTACCATGAAACAAATCACATACACCGCCATCATCGGACTGCTCGCCCTCGCGGCCGCCTGCTCCGAAGCCTCCAAGACGATGTTCAGCGCCCCCGACGCCGTCTACTTCGAGACGCTGCCCCTGCAAGGAGACACTACCCTCATCGTCCGCGAGGACACCATCATCTACTCCTTCGCCTTCAACCCGGACAGCGTCACCCGACACAACATCTACATCCCCGTCGAAATCGTCGGGTTCGCCGCCGACCGCGACAGGGAGTACACCGTCGAGGTCACCAACATCGGCGACGCCCGCGAAGGCGTCCACTACGACGCCGTCAGCGCCGCCCAGGTGATCCGCGCCGGCAAAACCCGCGACTCCCTCGTCGTCACCTTCTCCCGCACCGCCGACATGCGAGACCAGCCCCGAAAGATCGGCGTCGCCATCCGCGACGGACGAGACTTCGCGGGGGGCGTCAACGAACGCCTCTTCATCGCCATCCAAGTCTCCGACATCCTCGAACGACCCAAATGGTGGAACGCCGCCTGGAACTCCTATTTCGGGGGTACCTACGACCCGCAAATCTACCGCGCGTGGATCGACGTCTGGGGCGGCGTCGGGGACATCAGCGCCTACCCCTCCCCCAGCTGGTGGGAGTGCCCGCAGGTACTCACCGCGATCATCGAACTGAAAAGATACTTCGACGAACACGAGACCTACTACTTCAGCGACCCCGCGCGCCGGATCATCATCCCCTATCCCAGTTAACCGCGAAAAACAAACAAAAAGATGAAACACATAAAAACAATCGCACTCTCGCTCCTCGCCCTCGCCGGGGGATGCATCGAGGATAAAGGGAACTACAATTACTCCGCGCTCAACGAGATCACGATCGAGGGCATCACCGCGGACACCACCTTCCGCGTCGACCAGTTCGAGACCCTCGCCATCGCGCCCGCCCTCCGCTTCAGCGGCAAGCCCCACGCGAACCTCTCCTACGAGTGGAAAATCAACTACGAGGTAGTCTCCGCGGACTCCGTCCTCAACGAGCAAATCTCCCTCGAACCAAACACCGCCACCGCCTACTACGCGGCAAGCCTCGCCGTCACGGACAACGACACCGGCCTGAAATACTACAAAAACTTCCGCGTCAACGTCACCACCTCCGTCTCCATCGGCCTCTTCATCCTCAGGGAACTCCCCAACGGCGACGCCACCCTCTCCTTCCAACGCAGGGACAGACCCGACGCCGCCATCGCACACGACCTCTTCGAGGGAGCCAACCCCGCCTTCGGGCCGCTCGGCAAAAAACCAAAAATGATCTACTACAAGGGGAATCTCAACGTCCAGCTCGGCGTCCTCTGCTCCGAGGGCGAGCGCAAACTCTCCCTCCTCAACCCCTCCAACATGAAGCTCAACCGGGCCTTGTCCGCCGAGACCATCATCGGGGGATACTCCGGCGACTTCTCCCCCGCGTACCTTCAACTCTACATGGGAGGCATGATCGCCGCCGGCGGGAAACTTTTTAACTATAACTACATGGGAAACGAGTCAATATACTCCCCCGTCATCACCGACACCATCGAGTTCGCCGACTGGGCAGACACGAATAACAGCATCGACGCCTACGCCTGGCTGGGATACGACAACAAGGGCGAACGCTTCCTGCAACTCGAACCGGGAAGAAACTCCCTCCTCTACGACAAGATCACCCCGCTCCCCGTCCAGGGCGGCTTCTCCACCACCGGCCAGAAATTCCTCGCCGGCGGCACCCGCGGCATGCTCGTCCGGGCCATCACCCACGACCCCGCGGCGCAAAAAGCCTACCTCTACGGCCTCGAGATGATCGACGACATGAACTGGGATACCTGGGAAATGGTCATCAACACGACCGTCACCCGCTTCTCCGAGATCACCAACCTCATCAACGCGCAAACCGTCTGCTTCTACAACGCCGAGTACTGGTACCTCGCCAACGGCGGCGTCATCAACCGCCTCCACGAGATGGCCACCGAACCCGTCCTCTGGTTCACCGCCCCGAAGGGCAACGTCACCACGATGATCGCGAAAACCGGATCGTCCGCCGGCGGCACCAACCGGCTACTCATCGCCACCTACGACGGCTCGAAGTCCTACATCCACGAGATCAACCTCGCCACCAGGGAACAAATCCGCGAACCCATCGAGGTCGAGGGAAAAGTCGTCTCCCTGCTCGCCAAGGGCAACTGGACTCACTAACGCGCCCCGGCCCTCGCCGGAACACTACAAAGCCACGCGGTACCCCCCGCGTGGCTTTCTGTTTTCAAGACCTCCTCCCGAAAGTCCCCCGATCGCGCTTTCGAGAGCCTCTCGAAAGCATCCCGTGACCCCGACAAACGCTTTCGAGAGCCTCTCGAAAGCATCCCGTGACCCCGACGAACGCTTTCGAGAGCCTCTCGACAGCATCCCGGGGCCCCGACGAACGCTTTCGAGAGCCGCTCAAAAGCATCCCGTGAC
>JAIROI010000091.1 GCA_031257615.1 Odoribacteraceae bacterium | reverse complement strand
CCGTCGAGTTCATGGACGCAAGCGCCAAACAAGAGCGCTATCGTCATGGCAAAAAATAACCGGGATCCTTCTTTCGAAAGATTCCGGCGTACTTGGTATCCCTGCCTTGCGGCAGAGGAAATTTCCGATCGTTCCTGAGAACAGTCTGCGTAATATGCGTTGTATGCGTTTTCCATCAATTATTCCTTTTGATACACGAAGTGTGTCTTCTGCCGGCAAAGCTCCGAAAATTTACAATACAAACCAAATCCTCGTCACATTTTCTGTCAAACTTTTTCCGTGCCCCACTTTTTTAACATATCTCCCCCACGCCTGCCACCTTCCGAACAACTCATCCGACCAGTATCCCTCCCAAACGCACCTATATATAATAAGGAGTAATCGAATTCTTTTCCACGCGGCAGCCTTAGGCAGCCGCGCCAAAAGGGTAGGCAACTACGCAGCCAAGAATATATGGACATCGTTTTATACAGTAGCCTTAGGCTACTGCCTACAAAGGTTGGGCTGCTACGCAGCCCCGTCTTGGTAAGGGGAAGTCCGGGGCGGAAGCTACGCAGTCCTTCAAAGGAATTTCTTTTTATGCAGTACCCGATGGATGCCGCTTATGAAGATTAGGTTGCTGCGCGGTCCCGGCTTGGCAAAGGGGAAGGGACGAGGGTGGATGCGCAGACGGGGCGTCTTCTCCTCACAACTGCCTGGAGGACGCGTCGGGATAACGGAGGGGCACTCCCAGAGCAGTCAGCGAAGATGGATGATGACGTATTCGGAGCGGGTGGCGACGCGGAACTTTCCGCCCCAGAGGCCGATGCCGGAGGTGACGTAGAAATGGGTGGGGGGACGGTGGAGATGACCGTGGGATAGCTCGAAAAGATAACGGGTGAGAAGGCTGATGGGCCATACCTGACCCTCGTGCGTGTGGCCGGAAAGCTGGAGATCAACGGAAGAAGCCACGGCCTCGTCAAGATGCGCGGGCTGGTGGTCGAGGAGAATAAGGGGCTTGGAAGGGTCAAGAGCGGAAGCGAGAGAGGAGAGCGGGGAGCGATGGCGATTCTGACGGTCGTCGCGGCCCAGGAGGTAAAAGGCGCTGTCGATCTCTATGACGGCATCGCGGAGAACATGAATGCCGGCGCGGGAGAGAAAGCGGAGACTGCGGTCGACGCCGGCGATGTACTCGTGGTTGCCGAGACAAGCGTACACGCCAAGGGGAGCGCGGAGGCGCAGAAGGCGCTCGTGGGCGCGGGACTCGTCGAGGGGACGGACGTCATTGTCGATGACGTCCCCGGCGATCAGGATAGCGTCGGGATGCTCGGCGTTGATGAGATCCACCCAGCGATCCAGCTCGCGGTTGCCGATGGCGTGGCCAAGGTGTAGGTCGCTGACCAAGACGAGGGTGTACTCCCGGCCGCGCAGCTTGCCGGTGTCGACGGTGAACTCGACGCGTTGTTTGACAAGATAACAGACGTGGCCGGCAAGAAGAACGACGACGGCGAGTCCGGTGAGGGTATAATAGAGCGCGCGGCCGCGGAGGGGAAGAAAGTCGAGCCAGTGGAGGAGATCGCGGGCGAGGGTGGCGAGGAGGAGATAAAGGAAAACGAAGATCCAGGTGGAGCCGATGGCGTAGAGGAGGCCGGCAAGGGGGGCGGGGAGGATGCCGGAGAAGATGAAAGAGAGGATCATGGAAGTGGCGAGCAGGAGGGCGCCGGCGATGAAGGCGTAGCGAAAGAGGGGGGCATGGCAGGGGATGTGCTGCCAGAGGCGGAAGAAGACGTAGAAGTTTCCACCGAGATAGAGGAGGAGGGCGAGGATGACGGGTAGTGCTTTCATGGTGTGATTTTGATACGCGGGAGGGTAGACAAATGTCGTGCCGCGGTGGAGGAAACAAAAACCCCCGGCAATTCCTTGCCGGGGGAAAATGTTCGGGCGCCGTTAGCGTTTTTTCACGGGCGTGAGGACAGAATTAAAGGTATAGGGGCCGTAGGGGAGCAGGTACTCTGCCCATGGCAGCGCCCCCCAGCTGTTCTGGCAGCCGAGGCCCATCTGCTTGAGGTCGAAGGAGAGGACGGTAAGGTCGCGGGGCTTCAGCTCGCCGGAGTGCCGTTGATCCTTGGCGAAGCCGTCGTCGAGGTCATCCTGGAGATAAGGCAGCGCGGAAGCGGAGAATGGCAGGTCGGAGCGGAGTTGCAGTCCCCGTCCGTCGGCGTCGACGACCTTCCAGTAGCGGACGCCGGTCTTGGCGCCGGACTCCTGCGGCCGGATGTAGGGATAATACTGTTCGCTGACGAGCTGGCGGTAATGGCCGAGCGGTTCGCTGAGGTAGCGGTCGGCGTAGTTCTCCCCGGGGCCGTGGCCGTAATAATCAACGCGGTCGTAGGTTCCGGGCATGACGAGCTGCATCCCGAAGCGGAAAAGCCCGGGCATGTTCTCCTTTTCGGAGAGGGTGACGAGCTTCTCGGTGATCGCGATCTCGCCGCGGTCGTTGATCTCGTAGCGCATGTGCAACTCGGCCTCGACGCGGGGCAGGTCGTAGACGAAATTCAGGACGGCGTTGTTGCCCTGGTGCTCGATGAGGTCGCTCTTCTTGCGCGTATCGGTCATCTTCCAGGCCCCGAACCGGAAGTGGAGGTTCGCTCCCATGTCGTTATCGGTGGGTGCGCGCCAGAAATTGGGGCGGACGGCGTGGCCTTCGAGGAGCAGGTCTTTACCGTCGAGGCGGACGCGCTCGATCCATCCCGAGCGGGCGCCGAAAGTGACCTCGACCTCGTCGGTGGTGACGATAACGCGGGTATTATCGCGGTAGAGGTCGACGCGCTTCTTCCCTTGCGCGACGCCCTGGACGTAGGCGGTGTAGGGGGCCACCTCGATCTGGTCGTAGGCAACGACGTGACCGGCAGGCAGGATGCTGGTAGCCTTCCGGAGCTTGTAGGCGACATTCAGCAACAACTCTTTCCCCGCCGGCGCCTCGCTCGCGCTGAAAGGAACGACGAGCCTGACGCGTTCCCCGGGCTGGATGTTGAGGCGATCGATGACCCCCTGCTGCACGGGTTCGCCGTCGGCAAGGAGCTGCCACTCGAGGTAGTAGGCGGAGAGGTCGGTGAAGAAATTCTCGTTGTAGACGGAGACGATGCCGTGGGAGAGATCCTCCGGGGTGGTCCAGATGGACTGGTAAGTCTTCCTGATCTCGTACATGTGGGGGTTGGGGACGCGGTCGGGACTAATCAGTCCGTTGCAGTTGAAATTCTTGTCCGAGGGGTCGTAGGGGCCGTAGTCACCGCCGTAGGTATAGATGATCGAGCCGTCGGGGGTACGTTCGCGGAGCGCCTGGTCGACGAAGTCCCACACGAAGCCGCCCTGCAGGTTGGGGTACGCGGG
>JAIROI010000063.1 GCA_031257615.1 Odoribacteraceae bacterium | reverse complement strand
TAAGTTTTAAATGAATGGATGTTACGGTTTAAGAGAGGTATCTGGTTCCGGATGACAGATTCTTTGGATGGGGCGAGCGAGGGCGAGAAGGGGGAGGTTCGGGCCGCGCAAGCTCTTCTCGCGCCCGCGCAAGCTCTTCTCGTGCCCGCGCAAGCTCTTCTTGCGCCCGCGCAAGCTCTTCTCGTGCCCGCGCAAGCTCTTCTCGTGCCCGCGCAAGCTCTTCTCGTGCCCGCGCAAGCTCTTCTCGCGCCCGCGCTAGCTCTTCTCGTGCCCGCGCAAGCCCTTCTTGCGCCCGCGCAAGCCTTCCTTGCGCCCGCGCTAGTCCGGCCTGCTCGGGCTTTTTCCGGGCCAGGGGTTCCCCTCCGGGGCCTCGGGGACGGTTTTATACCATCACCAACAGCCCGGGTTGAATTCAGGTGGAAAGGGTTTCTCGGATCTTCTTGAAGGATCGGTACACGTGGGTCTTCACGGTGGCGAGCGATATGCCCAGTTGGCGGGAGGCCTCCTTGTAGCTGCACCCGGAGAGGCAGACGAGCTTCACTACCTCCCGGGATTGTTTCGGCAATTGTTCGATGGCCATCGCGAGCCGGGAGAGGGTTTCCGCGTGCTCGATCTCTCTGGCCAGCGTCTCGGGGGAGTCGTCGCTGGACTCCGGGAGGGCGACGGGGCGCGTCAGGCGGGCGTTCTTTCTAACGTGGTCGAGAGCCTTGTTGCGCGTGCAGGCGTAGAGAAAGGCCGGGAGGGAGTCCAGCGCGTCCAGGTTGACGTCCAGCATCCGAATGAATACCTCCTGGACGATGTCCTCGGCCTCCTCCCTCGACAGGACGATCCTCCGGGCCAGGTGCACGGCCGCGTCAAAATGCTCGTTGAATAATTTCTCTACGCGTTCGTCGATCACGTGCTCGGGATTTATGACCGCTGGACGGGTCAGGGATCACCTCACCCACGCGGCAGTGATCTCCCCGACTTGCAGGCAGGGCAGGGGGTGTTCCCTGTCGAGGCTCTCGTCCGCGAGGTCATCCGCGGAGAGTTGCCGGCGGAGGAGCGGGCGGCACTCGAAGACCACCTCCTTGTAGAACCCCGTCCATTGCCCGGCGGCGCGCCACGTCAGCGCGTACCTGGCGGTCGTGACGGGCGCGGTAGTAAAGCAATACACCACCGGCCGGTCGAGCGCGTACCCGATCCCGCCCCAGCGCGTGGCGACCTCCTCGCCATCGACGAGAAGGCTGAGGCTACCGTTCATCAACATGCCGATCACGTTCCCGTTGATCTCCGAGGGCAACAGCCGCTGGAACCCCTCCCTCGCGGGAACCGTCGGCACCCGTGTCGCGGGAAGCGCGCTCAGGTTCTCCTCCAGCAGTTTCGCCAGCCCGTCCACGAGGTCGATGGTCTTCGCGCGAAACTTATCGTTCCCCTTGAACAGCCGTCCTCGTTTCTTGTCGTACGCGTGTTCATCCGTGATCCACTCCTCGGCGAGGTACCGTTCGGGCTTCTCCTCCCCGTAAAAATAGCGGAGGCGGGTGACCTCCATCGTGCATTTCCCGTTGTCGCACGCGTACGTCACCTGGTAATCCACCAGCGCCCGGTCCAGCACCAGCGCCCGCCGCGCGAACACCAGGTACTCGCGCCCGCGGCAGATCACCACCCCGTCCTCCTCGCTGGCGTACACCACCCCGCTCCCCTCCTGGCGCGCGAAACGATCCGCCGCCATCTGCTCCACCCGCGGGAAAATCGACTCGCGGGAAAGACCGGGCGCGGCCACTTCCCGCGCGAACACCACCCGCCCGTCCCTCAGCGGCACGGCCCCTTCCAGGTACCTCGACTGCTCCTGACCCGCCGCGAGCGACGGGAGGAGTAAACTGCATAGCAATAAAAATGATCTGTTCATGTCACGACTGTTTAAGTGAGTAACGCGAAGATAACGCGATTTCCCGGACTAAAGTATGTTAAAACCGAGGGACAAGAAACTTATTGCCCTACATTCGTGACAAAATACCAAACCGCATGGCACGAGTACTCATCGTTGACGACGACACCACCTTCTGCATCATGCTGCGAACGTGGCTCGAGAAAAGAAAATTTCAAGTGGACAGCGCCTTCTCCCACGCGGAGGCCGTCGAGGCGCTCAAGAGGGGCCGCTACGACGTCGTCCTGACAGACCTCAGGCTGCCCGATCGCGACGGCATCGACGTCCTGCGAAGCGTCAAGGAGCTATCGCGAGACGCCCGCGTGATACTCATGACCGGATACGCCGACATCCAAACCGCCGTCACCGCCATGAAACTCGGCGCTTTCGACTACGTCGCCAAGCCCGTCATCCCGGACGAAATCCTGAAACTCCTCCGCGACGCCCTGAAAACCACCCCCGACGCCCCCCCGGAGCCGCCCCCGGCCTCCCCCGCGAGACCCTTCTACCTGAAAGGCGTCAGCGAGGTCGCCGCGAAGCTCTACGACCACCTCCGACTCGTCGCCCCCACCACACTCACCGTCCTGATCAGCGGCGAAAGCGGCACCGGCAAGGAGTACATCGCCAGACACCTCCACGAGGCCAGCCCCCGCGCCGCCGGACCCTTCGTCGCCGTCGACTGCGGGGCCATCCCCCGCGAACTTGCCGGCAGCGAATTCTTCGGACACGTCAAAGGATCCTTCACCGGCGCCATCTCCGACAAGGAAGGATACTTCTCCATCGCCTCCGGGGGAACGATCTTCCTCGACGAGGTCGGAAACCTCTCCCGCGACGTCCAGGTGCAGCTCCTCCGCGTGCTCGAGGAACGACGCGTGCGCCCCATCGGCGGACAGAAAGACGCCCCCGTCGACGTGCGAGTGATCTCGGCGACAAACGAAAACCTGAAGGAGGCCGTCGACCGCGGCCGCTTCCGCGAGGACCTCTACCATCGACTCAACGAATTCGCGCTCGTCGCCCCCCCCCTGCGCGAGCGAAAGGAGGACATCCCGCTTTTTGCCAACCATTTCCTGGACCGTTCCGCGGCAGACCTGGGAAGGAACGTGACGGGCTTCGACCCTGCCGCGCTCAGGATCTTCCAGGCATACCGCTGGCCGGGCAACCTCCGGGAGATGCGCAACGTGATCAAACGCGCCGCGCTCCTCTGCCCCGGCAATTTCATCACGCGCGACCAGCTCCCCCCGGAACTCTGGCAAACTCCCCCGCCACCACCCGCCACTACCCGACGCGAGATGGAACGCGAACTGATCATGAAGGTCATGGCGCGCTGCAACAACAACAAGACCGAGGCCGCCCGCGTCCTCCAGGTCGACCGAAAAACCCTCTACAGTAAACTCAAGTCCTACGGCATCGAACCCGACGCGGGTGACGACGACGCGTAACCGACCGCCGGGCCAGGCGGTCTATTCGAAGATGGGGATTTTCTCGGATTTGTGGGCGGAGAGGGTGGCGCGTCGTTCGATGGCCTCGTCGATGGCGGGGTCATCGGAGGTGCCGTTGAGGATATAGTCGTCGATTTGGGCGTAAGTGATGCCGAGTTCGTCCTCGTCGGCTTGTCCGTCCCAGAGACCCGCGGAGGGTCGTTTATTGATGATGCTCGCGGGGACGCCCAGGAAGCGGGCGAGGGTGTAGACCTCCTTTTTGGTGAGCATGGCGAGGGGATTCAGGTCGCAGGCGCCGTCGCCCCACTTGGTGAAGTAGCCGACGGTTCGTTCGGCGAGGTTGCCGGTGCCGGCGACGAGCCTGTTCTCGAGTTGTGCCAGCTGGTAGAGGTAGGCCATGCGCGTCCGGGGCCTGAGATTGGCCCGGCTCATGGCCACTTGTTCGGCGGGGACGTCGGGGGGTGCGGGGGTGATAACCAGGGCGTCGACGGCGGGGCGGATGTCGAAGAGGTGGTAGGGGAAGTGGAAGGCGTCGATCAGTTCCATGACGTGCGCCAGGTGTCCGGCCCGTTCCATGTCGTCGCCGTAGGGCATGATCACGAGGTGGAGGTCCACCCGCGCGAGGCGGCAGAGGCAGGCGACGACGGCCGAGTCGACTCCCCCGCTGACGCCGAGCGTCACGCCGTTTTTCCCGTTCGTTGTCACTTGTTCGCGTATCCATTCGGCGATTTGCCCGGCGTAGGCCGCCGCGTTTCGTTCGTCAATTACAAAGGCTTTTGTTTCCATCTTGTTTGTTTTTATTTCCCGCCGGTGGCGGTTGGTGTACGCGAAATACGGCATTATTTTTCACAAATTCAACGTTTCTCCCCGCGGGACGCGCGGAAAAATAAAAGCAAGTGATCCGCGCATCAATTAATTTCATGGGTTTACTCTTGCATCCTGCCCGGTCGTTGCCTACCTTCGTGGCGAGTTAAACATCATTTTAGTTATTCACCAAAACAGAAGAGCACATGTCAGTATTAGTAGGAAAACAAGCGCCGCGGTTCGCGGCAAAGGCCGTGATAGACGGCAACAAGATCGTGGAAGGGTTCTCGTTGCAGGAGTTCCTGGGGAAAAAGAACGTGGTTCTTTTCTTCTACCCGGCGGACTTCACGTTCGTCTGCCCGACGGAGATCATCGCTTTCCAGGAGAAGCTGGAAGAGTTCAAGAAGCGGGACACGGTGGTGGTCGGCGTGTCGGTCGACTCGGAGTTCTCGCACTGGAAGTGGCTGCAAACGCCGCGGAACGAGGGGGGGATCAAGGGAGTGACGTTTCCGCTGGTGGCCGACCCGACGTTGACGATTTCAAAGAATTACGACGTGCTGGCGGGAGATTTCGACTACGACGAGGAAGGTAGCATTGTCTTCGAGGGAAACCCGCAGGCTTACCGCGGGTTGTTCCTGATCGACAAGCAGGGGGTCGTGCGCCACCAGGTGGTCAACGACATGCCCCTGGGCAGGAGTGTCGCCGAGGTCTTGCGGGTGGTCGACGCGCTCGCGTTCTTCCTGGAGAACGGCGAGGTGTGTCCCGCCAACTGGCACAAGGGAGACAAGGGGTTGGCCCCGACGCAAGAGGGGATTTCCTCTTACCTCGCCGGGAAATAACCGGGCAAGGGACACGAAAACGAAAGGTGGTCGCGATGGCGGCCACCTTTTTTCGTGCGCGGCGGGTTACTCGACGCGCGTCCACTTGATGGCGTCGCCGGCGATTGATTGTTGGGTCTCGCCGCGGTCGTCGAGCGTCACGGAGTGTTCTCCCGGCGCGAGGCGGAAGCGACCGAGCGCGCACCACCCCTCGTTCCGACTGACGTTGACGCTGACCTCCTCGACGCCCCCGGCGGTGGTGATGGTGTAATGCTGGAAGACGTCTTTCTGGCTCGCGCCGTCCGCCGCGTAGATGACCAGTACTTGTTTGGAGACGTACGCGGAGACCTCGTAGAGGCCCTCCTCCTCCAGGCGCGCGCTCCAGCGGACGGCGTGTTTCCCGTTGCCTGCCAGCTTTTCCACGCGGTCGCGGATGAAGAGGCCGTGGGCGAATTCGTTGCGGATGATGCTCCAGCGTTCGGCAGACGGGAAGCGTTCTCCGAAACGTTCCCCGTCCGGCCGTAGCCACGAGCGGATGCGCTTTCGCAGGCTGCCGTCGCTGGAGGGGCGCGCGATCGAGAAGCCGGGGTCGCGGTTGTCGACGATGATCTCGCCGGGAGTGAAGAAGTAGTCCCGGTCGACGGGTTGTTCGCCCGGCGAGCGATCCGCGAACTCCACCCGGACGCTTCGCGTGAAAGTAGCAGGATCGTTGCCGGCCAGGTTCATGTCCATGATCACCACGGCCGGCGGGCGATCCATTTCGAAGGTCACCTTTTTCCCGGTGCGCGGGGGGATCACGTAGTCGGTCGTGACGTTCTCCAGGCCTTCCGACACCCTCACGCTCCCGCTCGCGGTGACCGTGACAGACTTCACCTGTGTCGTTCGTCCCAGGGTGACTATTCCCTCCGCGCTGCTGTCGTTGAAGACGGCGAAGGTGAGCCATGCCTTTTCATCGTCGCTCCAGATGGCCGGCGGCTTGACGAGGAAGCGGGGGAGGCTGTCGCGGGTGTACCAGGCGGGCAGCGCCTCCATCCAGTCCGCGCCGAAACGCGCGGAGAAGTCCCGGTTGAAGCGCTCGAAGGGGATCTCCTGGAAGGGGTGCGTCTCCAGGTAGTGTTGGACAAAGGCGAGCACGGTGTCGCTACTGACGCCGCGCCCGGTGAAGAGCTGGGACATTTCCTTCGCCTTCTGTCCGAGGATAGCGCCCAGGGCGAGCGGGTCGAGCGTCCGGTCTTCCACGGCGTCTCGCAGGGAGTGGCCGTCGAGGTAATCGTTTACCCGCACCGGCAACTGCGCCCGCTGCACCGATTTCGCGAAGACGAACTCGAGCGCCGGCCGCCGCTGTCCCAGCAGCAGGTGGAAGGCCGCGCCGGCCGGCGGGAAGTCCGGCGAGTACATGGTGTTGACCTGGTCATAGAAAAGGGACGACGCCTCGTGCGGGTTAATGCCGGGGGATTGCCCGGCGCGCTCCAGGGGAGAGAAGCTCGCGATCGAGGAGAACAGGTCGACGCTCCCGATGAACTTCTCCGACTTGTTGTTGAGCAGGGTGGCGATGGCGCGGGAGATCACCTGTTCGGCGCGCGCGCGGCGATCCATGTTCGCGAGGCCGATCGAGCGTCCCGGGTCGGGAAGCACCCGCGCGCCCCGTTCGGGGAAGAACACCATCTCCGGCTGCACGAACTCGCTCCCCCCGTGCCACTCCCTGTAGTCGTCCGCCAGCGGCAGCGGCCGCTCCACCAGCGCGAAGCGGCGAAACGGGTAGCGCTTCCCGGCCGCGTACTCTGCCTCGTCTTTGGCCTGCTCGAACACCCCCGGCAGCGCGTCCTCCACGTCCTCCAGTCCCTCCAGCAGCTTGCCGTGCCCCTTGAAGAGGTACAGTTCGAGGAGCGTCGAGTCGACCGTCATCGACCGTCGCTCGTAATCGCCGATGCAGAGCGAGATCCCCCGCAGCGGCTGTTCGGGACGAAACGCGATCCCGTCGGCCTCCTCCTCCCGCGCCCCCTGCGAGATCACCGTCCGCCCGTCCCCGCGAGCCACGCGCAGGGTGTAGCGACTGAAATCCCGCGACATGCCGTAGGGACTGACGGGATCCGCGGGCGCCTTCGCCACGGGATACCACAGGCACTCCGGCGTCAGCCACGTGTAATTGTCCGAGAGGATCGCGTGGCGCCGCCCGAAGCCGCAATTGAAGGCGCTCCCCCCGGAACTCTCCCGGTAGAGGCGCTCCGGCAGGTCCAGCAGGCACACCCGCTCGTCGATCCGCCCCTCGCACTCCAGTTCGAGCACGCGTCGCTCGCCGTCGCCGACCCTCGTCATCGCGCGCACCACCTGCCGGTCGCGCTCGCGCCCCACCTCTCCCCTCTCGTCCCGCAGCGAGGTCACGCGCAGCCCCGGGTTCAGGTACAGGATCACCTCCTCCACCGTCGCCCCCGTCCTGTTCTCCAACACCATCCGCGAGGAGAGCGCCATCCGCCCGCCCTCCTGCCGGAAATCCAGCGACTGCTCCACCAGCGTCATCTTCGGCGCCTGGCGATAGGCCTCGTAATTCGCCGCCAGGCCCCGCCGCGCGACCCTGTCCCCCTGCCATGACGCGTAACGCGCGCCCACCATCGCCATCCCCGCCGCCAGCAGCGCCATTGCCGGCAGCAGCCGCGCCCTCGTCACCGGGTTATTCGGCAACCGGCGATACCCCGCGGCGGCCACCTGCACCAGCCCCAGCCCCACCAGCAACCAGCCGCCCCTCTGCAACAAGTATCGCCCCGTGTCCGGGTGCCCCGTGATCTCCGAAAACGCGTTCGGCAGCGCGAGCCCCGTCGGGTCGAACGCGCCTCCCGCCGCGTCGCCCGCGACAAAGAAGACGGCCCACGCGCCCCCCAGCAACAGCAACAGCGCCAGCCCCCGGTGACGCGCCAGCGCCGTCACCGCGAAGGACGCCCCGATCGCGAACGCGAGCCACGGCGCGATCAGCGTCGCGAAATAAAACAGGTACACCCACCCGTCAAACGGCGCCGCGCGCCCCAGCGTCGCGTGCACCAGCGCCCCCACCGCCATCACCCACGCCGCCCTCGTCGCCAGCACGCGCCCCACCCCCGCCGCCATCCCCCACGCGCGCTCCTCGTTACTCGCCGGCCGGTAGTCCAGCGCGTCATTCGAGTCCACCCGCCTCCCCCTCGCCAGCCAGCCAGCCAGCAGGA
Source organism: Odoribacteraceae bacterium (assembly GCA_031257615.1). GTDB lineage: Bacteria > Bacteroidota > Bacteroidia > Bacteroidales > Marinifilaceae > JAIRKS01. Next base: position 18,720 of record JAIROI010000063.1, on the reverse strand, counting down.
TCACCGGGAAAAACAGGAACAAGCAGGTAATGTACGCGCTGGTATACGGGATGAACGACGACAGCTGCAGCATCACGTTCTCGCCCGGGAACGGCAACTCCGCGTGCAGGAACTCCGCGACGAACGTCAACAGCAACGTGAAAACAAAGAAAACCCTCGCGACCCGGTCGCGCCGCGCGAGCTTCGCGTGACACCCGGCAATCCTCAAAAGCGCGCGTACATCCATATCATGTTCATTTAGTCCATCGCGAATGTACAAAATAAAGCGTCGCCCCCGGCACGGAAATTGGAACGGGGACGGGCAGTCATCAATAACTTAAACGAGCGAGAGATGGAAATAGTACGCCACACCATTAAAGCCCGGTTGTACCGGAATCACCTCACCACCGAAGACCTCGACGATTACACCGCGCGGGTCTCCAGCGAACGCGCCCTCTCCCTGGAGGAGATCTGCCGGTCGGCCCGCGACCGGGGCGGCGCCGACATGCCCGTCGAGGCGCTGAAATACGCCGCGGGGGTCGTGCTCAACGAGATGACGTTCCTGCTCGGCGACGGGTACGCCATCGACACCGGCCATTTCCGGGCCAGCCCGCGCGTCCGGGGCGTCTTCTCGTCGCCCGGCGATCGCTTCGACCCGGGGCGCCACTCGCTCCTCGTCGAGTTTCACCAGGGGCCTATCCTCCGCCGGGAGCTGCGCCGCGCCCGCGTGGAGGTGCTCGGGCCTGCCGACGTCGAGCCGCGCGTCGACCGGGTGGTGGACGTCAGGACATCCTCTGTTAACGAGGTCATTACCCCCGGGCGCAACCTGCGCGTCTCCGGCCACAAGATCAAGATCGCCGGCGAGGATCCCGCCAACGGGGTCTATTTTCATAGCGACTCCGCCGGCGCGTCTGTCCCGGTGCCGGGGGAGGATATCATCTTTAATTATCCATCAAGGTTACTCCTCGTCATCCCCTCGTCGTTACCGCCGGCGACGGACTATCGCCTTAAGATCATCTCGCAGTATACTACCGGGCGTAAGCCCCTGAACGAGCCGCGCGAGGTGATTTTCGATAGGCCTCTCACTGTGAAGTAATTGAGTTATGTAGTGTGACGATGCAGTATTGCATCGTCTGGTAATGCTGTACTGCATCGTCTGGTAATGCTGTACTGCATCGTCTGGTGATGCTGTACTGCATCGTCTGGTGATGCTGTACTGCATCGTCTGGTGATGCAGTATTGCATCGTCTAGTGATGCAACATTGCAACGAGTGACGATGCAACATTGTCATGCCTGGCGTGACAGTATTGCCGCGTCGCTGACATAAGGTCAAGTCGCGTGGGGCGCGCGGGATTAAGTGGGGGGGAAGGTTTCCTTGAAGGTGACGATGAAGGTAGTGCCGACGCCGACCTCGCTCTCGAAGCGGATGGAGCCGCCCATGCCCTCGACGACGCGGTAGGCGATGGGGAGTCCAAGTCCCATGCCGCCGGACTTGGTCGTGAAGTTAGGCTCGGCGACGCGGGCGCGCGTTTCTTCCGGGATGCCGGCGCCGTTGTCCTTGATTTGGAGGATGAGGAGGCCGTCGCGTCGTTCCAGGGTGACGGTAATTTCGCCTTGTCGTCCGGGGGGGATGCTTTGCGCGGCGTTTTTGAGGAGGTTGACGAGCACGCGGTTGACTTGTTCCTTGTCGCCGAAGAGGGAGACGTTTTGTTCGATCTCGGTAGTCATCCAGGAGACCTCGCCGGCGAAGAGGCGCGCGCGTCCGGTGACCATCTCGCTGAAGTTGAACCATTCGTTGGTGGTCTCCGGGATCTTGGCGAAGTCGGCGAAGGAGCCGGCGATGGCGGCCATGTGGTCGATTTGCTCGATGAGGGCGGTGGAGACGTCCTCGAGGCGCGCCCGGGCCTTTTCCGGGTTGTTTCCCTCGAGGGCGCGTTGGAGGAACTGTATGTTCAGCTTCATGGGGGTCAGCGGGTTTTTGATCTCGTGGGCGATTTGCCGCGCCATTTCTCGCCATGCCGTTTCGCGTTGGGCGCGGGAGAGTTGCCGGGCGCTCTCGTCGAGTTTATCGACCATATCGTTGTACTCTTTCACGAGGGTTGCCACCTCGTCTTGTCCGCGGTAGGTGATTTTCTCGTTCTTGCCGTCGAGTCGGGTCAGTCGCAGTCTTTCGTTGACCACGCGCAGGGGTCTGACTATTCGTTCGGCGACCACGCGGGAGAGGGAGAGGGAGAGGATGATGGCGCTGATGGCGGCGCTGATGGAGATGATGACGAGGAAGAAGATGTCGCGGTTCAGCTCGTCGCTTTTGGCGAAGTAGGGGATGCTGAGGACGTACCGTTTGCCGTTTGCCAGTTCCAGGGGCATGTAGACGGCCATGTAGGAGAGTTCCCCGACGCGTTCTTCCTGTACGAAGCTGTTGGCCTGTTCGCGTACCACGCGGCGGTGAGCCTCGGGGTTCAGGAGCATGCCGTCCAGTCCTCTCTCGAAGATCAGGGGGAGCGAGGTGGCCGCGAGTTGTCCTTCCATCGAGTAGATGTTGACGTCCACCTGGATGGCGTCGGCCACGCGTTCCAGGACGCTGGTGACGCCGGGCCAGCCGTTTGCCTCCACCTGGTCGAGTTGCTCGAGTTCCCTGTTGACGAATTTCAGGAGTCTGAGCGCTTCCAGGGATTGCCGGCGCTCGTAGCCGGCGGAGATGGTCATGATGCTGATCCAGGCGGAGACGAGCAGTAGCCCGCAGACGAGCGCGATGATGCTGTCGCGGACGCGGCGTTCGATGGTGACGCGGCGGGGCCACCGTACCCTGGCTCCGGCCTGGAAGAAGACGCCGTAGGAGGAGAAGAGGAGGCAGGCGAGGATGGCGTAAAGGACGTTGAGGCCGTAGGGGGCGAAGAAGCCCTTGCCGAGGCTGATGATGAAGAGTCCGGAGGGGCCGACGGGGATCATCATGTGGGTGTACCCGTTCATGTCGGCTGCCTGGACGTGGGAGGGGCGGGAGGTGATGGTGCGGCTGTAATTGTAGTCCCCGTGGGCGTGTAGGAGCTTGCCGTCGCGGTACTTGGCGTGGGAGTAGGGGTAGATGCCGGAGACGGGTCGGGAGGGTTCGCGGGAGAGTATCTGGAGGTATCCGGGGCGGTCGCGCTCCAGCTTCGAGTCGAAGCGGAGGTAGAGGCAGGCGCTGTCGCCGGCCGACGGGAAGCGGAAGCGCCCGATGTAGGTGGTGAACCCGTCGAAGTCGTCGATGTTATAAAAGGAGGAGCCGGCGACGGGGACGCCGGCGCGGTCGATCAGGCTGTCCCACCCGGCGGCTGCCGGGAAGCGGATGGTGCCCGCGTAGTGGTAGCCGGTGAGGTCCGCGAGGCGCTCCAGGAGGTAGCTGGAGAGGGCCTCGCGATCGCCGCGGCGCGCGAGCGAGTCCAGGACGCTGGAGTGGCGCGCTTTCTGGTCGACCTCCAGCAGTTTCTCCTCGAAGGAGGCGTCGCGCTCGCTGATGATCTCGTTGGCATATCCCGCCCGCACGGCCCATTCCCGTTGCATCTCGCTTTCCCGGGCGATCCCCATGATGTACGCGGCCACCAGCGCGATGGCTACCAGGAAGACGCTCTTCCTCGCCTCGCCCTTGACCGCGTAGGCGTTCAGGAGCAGCACCCCCTGGAGCAGCAGGGCAAAGAGACAGTCGCGCCACGCGACCGTCAGCTCCAGCAACTCGCACGCCGCCGCGAAGCATCCCCAGGAGATCGCGACCCGCGCCGCCACCTCCCCGGGCCGGAACAACCGCGCGAAGTGGCGGGCGCTGCCGTCCATCAGTACCAGCACCCCCATCGCGCCGATCATCAGCGTCACGAACGCCGCGATCGAGGAGACGTCCGCGCTCATGATCCGGGCGATGTTCAGGCTGACCTGCGTGTTGACGATCAGCGAGTCGATCGAGGAAGCGAACAGGTTGATGTACGCGAAGATCAGCAGCAGGAGGGAGAACGCGAAGGCGGTGCGATAGCGCTCCGCCAGTCGACCGGGCTGGAGGTACTGGAAGGTGATGAAGAAGAAGTGCACCGCGCAGAAGATCGAGATAAAGAGGTCGCCCACCGGCCGCGCCAGGCTCCAGCTGGTGACGCGCGACGGGAGGAGCGCCAGGTGGTAGAGGGAGTGCGGCGCCTTGAAGTAACGCGTCGCGCAGTACAGCAGCAGGATGAACGCGAGGAACGACGCGGCGCGCGCCAACTTCCCGCGCGTCGTCGAGGCCCCGGCAAGCAGCAGCTTGTAGGCGCGGAAAAGAAGGAACAACGCCAGCGCGTAGAGCGACAACACCAGGAAGTTCGACCCCCGGTCGACCTCCTCCACCGCCTCGTCCACGCGGAAAAGCGGCGCCCCGCGCCGGTCGCGCAGCAGCACCCCCTCCCCCGCCTCGTCGTTCGCCAGCACCCGCACCCGGCTCGAACCCAGCGCCGGGTTCACGCGATTCTTCACGTACCGGTTCGCGTGCGGGTAATCGTCCTGGATGAAGATCAGCGCGAAATAGTCCATGTCGCCCTCCGACCGCCGCCGCGACTCGTAATAGGCGTTGTTCAGCCGCACGACCCGACCGCCGTCGCGCAACGTCTCGTAAAGAGACGGCGTCCCTACCCGCTCGTTGTTCCAGTACACCAGCCGCCCCTCCTTGAAACACAGCAACGAGAATCCCTTGAACTTCCACGGCATCCAGTGCGGCTCCCGCTCCCCCCGCAACTCGGCAAGCAACTCGTCCGCCCACCGCTCCTCCCGGTGAAGACCGCGCTCGAAGGCCTCCAGCCGCTGCCGGTCCGAACGAGGCGCGAATACCTCCTCCCACAACGAGGCCACCGCCGCGCAGGCCGCCGCTAACGCGAACGCGATCACGATCCGTCTCATCTTTATCGACTATTCATGGTGATACGACTCCCCCCGCGCGATCGTCATCGCCCGGTACAATTGCTCCAGGAAAACAACCCTCGCCAGCTGGTGAGGAAAGGTCATCCGCGACAACGATACCCGCTCCCGGACGCGCTCCAACACCCGCCCCGAGAAACCGTACGCGCCGCCGGTCACGAACACCAGCCGCCCCCTCGCCTCCTGCATCTTCCGCGACAGGTAGGACGAGAACTCCGTCGACGAGAACTCCTTGCCGCGCTCGTCGAGCAACACCACCGCGTCCCCCTCCTCCAGCCGCGCCAGGATCAACTCCCCCTCGCGCTCCCTCTGGAGATCCGCCGACGCGCCCCCCTTGGCCGCCGGGATCACGGTCATCTCGCAGGCAATGTAATGCTTCAGCCTCCCCGCGTAGTCGTCGAGCGCCTCCTGCAGGTAGCTCACCGTCGTTTTACCGACCATCAGTAAACAAATCTTCATCTCTACAAACTTTTGAACGAATGTACTGCTTTTTCCCGATCGCGTGCGCGATGAACGAAAAAACTCCCTATCTTTGCCCCGTCGATGAATGCCTATAATGATAACCATCAACAGGTCCTATAGCTCAGCTGGTCAGAGCACCTGACTCATAATCAGGGGGTCCTTGGTTCAAGCCCAAGTGGGACCACGCGGAGGATGCACAACGAGATGCATCCTCCTTTTTTTTACTCCCCCTCTTGTGGGCGCCTGCAATTTTGCTACATTTGCCTACCCAAAACAATTAAAAGAGCATGTAACATGAAATTCACGGCAATTGCACTTCCCGTCTTTGAACGGTCTATCAACGATTATCACCTGCGCGATAGCGTCGAGGCGAACATCGAGAATCCCTACCCGGTTCAAACCATCGAGTATTACCTCTACCTCAAAAACTGGATCGACGCGGTGCAGTGGCACCTCGAGGACATCATCCGGGATCCACTCATCGACCCGGTCAAGGCGCTGGAGATCAAAAGAACGATCGACCGGTCGAACCAGGAACGGACAGACCTCGTGGAGTTGATCGATAGTTACTTCCTCGACAAGTACAAGGAAGTAAAGCCGCTCCCCGGGGCCGCGATCAACACGGAAAGCCCGGCGTGGGCCATCGATCGCCTCTCGATCCTGGCGCTGAAGATCGCGCACATGCAGCAAGAGGCGGAGAGGACGGACGCCGACAAGGAACATCGCGAGGCCGCGAGCAAGAAACTGAACGTCCTGACGGAACAACGGGCAGACCTCTCGACGGCCATCGATCAACTGCTGGAAGACATCGAGGCCGGGAGAAAGTACATGAAGGTCTACAAGCAAATGAAGATGTATAACGATCCGGCGATGAACCCGGTGCTGTACAAAAACAAGTAGCCCATGATCAAGCGAATCATCATTCCCCGTTTCAGGAGGGTGGGGGACAGCGTGCTCTCGGTGGCGCTGTGTTCCTCGCTGCGCAAGACGTTCCCCGGCGCCTCGATCGACTACGTGGTGAACGACAACATCGCCTCGCTTTTCGAGGGCCACCCGGACATCGACAACCTGGTGAGGTTCTCCAGCGAGGATACGCGCGGCACGCGGAGGTACGTGAAAAAGGTGTGGCGGGTGGCGCGCGAGGGACGCTACGACCTGATCGTTGACCCGCGGTCGACGCCCCGGACGCTCTGGTTCGCGCTCTTTTCGCCCCGGGCGCGGTGGCGGATCGGGCGCAGGAAACGATACAACGCGCTGCTGCATAACCATCGCGTGGAGGTGCGGGTGGAGGGGAAGGACGAGGTGGAGCGGACGCTGCTGCTGCTGTCGCCGCTGGAGAAGGAGTTCGAGGTGGTGTACGACCGGGAGTTCAAGCTCTACCTGTCGCCGGGGGAACGGGAGGAGGTGCGGCGCTCGATGGAACGGCAGGGGGTGGATTTCTCGCGGCCGGTCGTCGTGTGCGCCGTGGCCACGCAGCTGCCTTACAAGGCGTGGGAGATGGACCGGATGCGGCAGGTGTTGGCGCGGATCATCGAGCGGTATGACGCGCGGCTGATTTTCAATTACGCCGGGAAGGTGGAGGAGGAGACGGCCCGGCGGCTCTACCGGATGATGAACAATCACCCGAACGTCTCCATCGACGTCAACGCGCCCACGCTGCGGGGCCTCGCGGCGATGATCGCCAACGCCGATTTCTTTTTCGGGAACGAGGGCGGGCCGCGGCACATCTCGCAGGCGCTCGACGTTCCCTCGTTCGCCATTTACCCGCCGCACATCAGCAAGTCGAAGTGGCTGCCCAATGCCTCGGAGCGTTTCCAGGGCGTTCACCCGTATGACATTTCCGAGGCGGCTCGCGACAAGAAGCTCTCTTACATCGAGAAGTATGATGTTGTTACCGTCGAGGAGGTCTGGAAGCGGGCGCTCCCGATGCTGGACGTTTACCTGGGGGGAAAGGCGGCGGCGAGGGCCGCGGAGAGGTAATACCCGTTTTTCAATTTATCAGCAATAGCCGTGGTGTTCTGCCGCATCTCGAGGTATTCTTCCTCGGTGATCGCGGCGCAGGCGCGTTCGAGTTCCTCGAGGGAGTCGACGAGCAGCCCGACGCGGTGTTCGCGGACGAAGGGGGCAAGGGCGGCGCGCGACCAGATGATGACGGGGAGGTGGCAGCGGAGGTAGAGGGAGGTCTTGTGGGGGTTATTATAAAGGAGATACTCGCCGTGTCCCCCGGCGCAAGTCGCGATGTCGGGGCCGTCCCAGATCAGCCCGAAGTGTCCCTCGATCCTTGAGATAAGAATATCGGCGTCGAAGACCCCCTTGTAGCGGATGACGGGGCGGTCGGCAAGCTCGCGGATGTCGCCGGGCCTGCCGTACATGTTGAGCAGGAAGGCGGAGGCGTTGGGGTCGATGGCGGCCGGGAAGGCGCTACGTTTGTAGGAGAAGGCGCCGGCGAAGACGATCTCGAGCGGGCGGCTGAAGGGATGCGGGAGCGGCTCGGCGTCCGAGAGGTAATCGAAGATGCCGAGGACGATGACGCGGGAACGGCAGCCTTGCTCTTGCAGCCATTCTTTCATTTTCTCGTTGTGCGCGATCAGGACGGTGGAGCGGTTGAGGTGTCGGATCTCCTTGTCGATGATGACCTTCTTGCGTCGCAGGGAGCGGAGGTCGTGGATGATGGTGACGACGGGACATCCCCTCCAGGCGGCGAAGCGGCAGAGGAAGGGGTAGTATTTTTTCAGGGGATACTGGAGGACGAGCGGCAGACCGCGTCGCAAGTGGAAAAGGGCGCGGAGCACGGAGAAGAGGTTTCGGAAAAAGCCATAGGTCTCGTTGGCCTGGATGGTGCGGGGGAGGCCGGCGTTCTTGTACCCGTTCATTTCGAGGATGTCCTCGCAGTCGATTTTCGCCTTGGAGGCGGCGGAGGTATACGCGCGGTAGTTCTTGGAGAGGTAATATCCGTTGATGGTCTTCATGGAAATTCGGTTTTAACGAGTTGGAGGATCGACGCCACGGCGTCGTCCATGTCGTGGTACTTGTACTCGGCAAGTCGCCCCCGGAAGATGACCTTCTCGCAGGCCTTTGCCAGCTGTTGATAATCGGCGCGGAGCTTCTCGTTGCGCGCGTCGTTGACGGGGTAATACGGCTCGCGGTCTTGGCTATACTCGTCGGGGAACTCGCGGGTGATGACGGTGTGGGGTTGGTTGCCGAACTCGAAATGCTTGTGTTCGATGATCCGCGTGTACGGCACCTCCCGCGCGGTGTAGTTGACGACGGCGTTTCCCTGGAAATCGGGCCGCGGGAGGAACTCGTGTTCAAAGTGCAGGCTCCTGTACTCCAGCGCGCCGAGGGAGCGGTGGAAGAAATCGTCCAGCCGTCCGGTGTAGAGGATCTTGTCGGCGACGCCCTGGAAATAGGGGAGGTCGTCGAAGAAATCAACGCCGGTCTTGACCTCGACGCCCTGCAGCAGCGCCTCGACAAGTCGGTTGTAGCCACCGACGGGGATCCCCTGGTAGGGGTCATTGAAGTAATTGTTGTCGAAGGTGTAGCGCAGGGGGACGCGGCGGATGATCTCCGGCGGGAGGGCGGTGGCGTCTCGTCCCCATTGCTTTTCGGTGTAGCCTTTGATCAGGTGCAGGTAGATGTCTTTCCCGCAGAGGGCCAGGGCTTGTTCCTCGAGATTCCTCGGTTCGCCGGGGATATTGGCCTCCTGGATTTGCCGCGCGATCTTCTCCCGCGCCTCGTCGGGGGTGATGCATCCCCAGAGCTGGTAGAAGGTATTCATGTTGAAGGGAAGGTTGAAGAGGCGGCCCCGGAAACAGGCGATCGGGGAGTTGACGAAGTGGTTAAAGGGGGTCAAGCGATTGACATAGTCCCAGACCTCCCGGCTGTTGGCGTGGAAGATATGCGCGCCGTAGAGGTGGACGTTGATCCCCTCCCGGTTTTCGCAACGGACGTTCCCCCCGACCTGCTTTCGCTTCTCGATGACTAAGCACCGGCGGCCGCGGGCGGTAGCCTCGCGAGCGAAGACGGCCCCGCTGAGGCCACTGCCGACGATCAGGTAATCGAACATCGTTTACGGGTAAAGCGCGTGAAGTCTTTCGGCCATCGCGCGGGCGATCTCGCGGCACTCCTCGCGGTCGTTTGCCCCGGGCGCTCCCCATGCCTCGTGCGGCGCGCGGACCACCTCCCACTTGATGTTTTCGGCGAAGCGATCGAGGCGGCGGATGGCCCCGCCCGACCACGATTTGTCCCCGAAATAGCCGAGCAGGTGGTTCTTGACGCCGATCTGTTCCAGTTCGTGGAGCAGCGTTTCCATGGTCGGGAAGATGTCGGTGTTATAGGCGCAGCTCCCGAGGATGACGCCCCGGAACCGGAAGATATCGTTGATGATATAGGAGGGATGGGTCTTGGAGGTGTCGTGGACGCGGATCTTTTTGATCCCCTTTTCGGCGAGTCCGCGGGCGATCTCGTCGGCCATCCGTTCGGTGTTCCCGTACATGGAGCTAAAGGCGATGACGACCCCCTTGTCGGTCTCGTACTTGCTCCACGCGTGATACTTGGCGACGATATCGCTGATCGTGGAGCGACGCACCGGCCCGTGGGTGGCGCAGATGAGGCGCACGGGCAGCGTCTCCAGTTTCTTGAGGGCCGCCCGCGCCGCTTGCCCGAACTTCCCAACGATGTTGGAGTAGTAGCGACTGATCTCTTCTTCAAGGTAGTCGAGGTCGACCTCGTCGTCGAAGATCCCCCCGTCCAGCGTGCCGAAAGCGCCGAAGATATCGCCGCTAAAGAGGATGCCCTCGGTGGACTCGAAGGAGACCATCGTCTCCGGCCAGTGGAGCATGGGGGTCATGTAGAAGGTAAGCGCGTGGCGACCAAGCTCCAGGGTGCTCCCCTCCTTGACCTCCAGGAGGTGATCGTTGATGTCGTAGAAATTCCTCAACATGGGGAAGGTCTTGGCGTTCCCGACGACGACCGCGTCCGGGTAGCGGGCAAGCAGGTTCTTGAGCGCACCGGTATGATCCGGTTCCATGTGATTGACGATCACGTAATCCACGGGCCGTCCCTCCAGCAGCCGCTCGATATTCTCGACATAATCCTCCATCTTGTTTCGCTCGATGGTATCGATCACCGCGACCTTCTCGTCTACGATCAGGTACGAATTGTAGGCCACGCCCTTGGGCAGCGGCCAGTAGTTCTCGAAGAGGTGCGTGCGGCGGTCGTTCACGCCGATCCAGTAGACATTTTCTTTAATACGAATGGCTTGATTCATGATGACGAATGAGTGTTAAAAAAGAACCTCCCCCGCGTGACGGGGGAGGAACGGTTATTTTATGCCCAATTTCTTTTGGATCTCCTTGGGGAGCGCGTCCTTGTGCACGATGATGTTCAGTGTTTTGGACTTCACGAAGGGGTAGGAGGCGTAGAAGTAGCCGCCCATTTTGTTATACCTGTTCCAGGAGTTTTTCACGATATAATAAGGATTCCCGTGTTGATCCTTCGCCTTCCCGACGACGTGCATCCCGTGATCGTCGGTCGTCTGGTAATTGTCGAATTCCTTTTGCCGGGACTCCTGTGTCACCTCTTTTTCCGGCGCCGGCCCGTTCTTGAAGGCCCCTGCTACCAGCTGATTCTTTGGCAGATTCTCCCATTTAGCGATCTCGGCCCCGCTCATCTCCTTCGGTTCGGCCACCGGCAGCACGGCCACGCCCTGTTCCCGGGTCAGGAACCCCTGTTCGCTCACGTCGGCGCCCCACGCGAACGTGAAGCCCTTGTCGATGGCGTTTTCCATGACGGCCATAAACTCGTCGATCGGGAGGTTATAGGAAGTCTCCCACAGCCAGTTGTCCGGCACCTCGATCGCGAACGAGGAGTAGAAGGGATGGTGCGCGTAGGAGGTCAGGTTGACGTAATCGTCCATCTTCAGGCCCGCGACCTCGCTGGCAAAGCGCTTCGGCGTGTACTCTTTTCCCTTGTAAGTGAACGTTTCGGGGTACTCGCCGAGGTACGCGTCGAGAATCCCCCGGAAGCCGGCCAACCACGCGGTGCTCAGGCGTTTGTTCGGGTTCTTGACCACCGCGCCGACGTATCCTTTCAGGACGGCGTCGATCTCGTCGAAGGCGTGGTTCGGTTCGCCGTAGTTAAGCCCCTGGTACACTTCGAGGGGGACGATCCCGTACTCCCGGATCACGCGGATCACGTCGCCGAAGGCGCCACCAACGGCGAAGTTCAGCGACCCGTGGAGGCGGACGTACTTCACGGCCTTTTCGTCGTAGGCCTGCCGCACCACAAACATGGCCGCCAGGCTGACAGAGTCTTTGCCCAGGCGCATCATTTCGGATTCAAAGAAGGAGAGGCCCGACCATGCCCAGCAAGTGCCGGCGCGCGCCTGGTCTTTCACGGAAGTAGCGGGGAGCCGCTTGATGTCGGTAAACTGGTAGCCGCCACCGCCCTGGGCGCACGCCAGGAAGGGGAGGGTGAACGCGATAGCGATAAGAATAAATTTTTTCATACTCAAAGGTTTATTGTTTGATAACGGGTAAAATGGTTTCGCGTGCCAAAGGTAGTATATTATAAGGAGAATCCTCCTCCCGGCCCCTTTTTTCGCGCCGCGCGGGGTCATTCCCGCTCGATCTTCTCCCCCAGGTTGTTGCGGGAGAGGAAGCGGTAGCGCCGGTTGCACAGCCAGATGAAGAGCAGCCCGCGCGCCAGGGTCGCGGCCGCGTCCCAGGGAGAGGCCGACGGGGAGGGGTCGAGGAAAAGCGCGGGCGTCCGCAGCGCCGACGACTCGTGGGTGACGAGGAGCGTGGCCAGCAGGTTGTTCGCGAAGTGCAGCCCCAGCGACAGTTCCACGCCCCCGTCCTTGATCGCCACGTAGCCCAGTATCAGCCCCATAAGGATGTACTGGGGCATGGTCACCCAAAACCCGAACCGCTCGACCTCGGGGTTTCTCCCGTGGAGCAGCCCGAAGAATATGCTGGTGAACGCGAGGGGAATCCAGCGGTATTTGAACAGCGCGGCGGCCCCCTGCATCAGGTAGCCCCGGAAAATGGCCTCCTCCCACCCCACCTGGAAGGGAAGAAGGACAACGAGCGCGAGGCTGGTACCCAGGAAGGGCAGCGGGTCGAACTGGAAGCGCGGGGCTTCGCCGGGGGAGAGGGCGTATTCTACGCCCGTGGACGCCAGGAGTATCCCCCCCCAGATGAGGGCGGCATGGAGGCAACGACCAACGTCAAAACGGGCGCGCCCGGTGAGGATATCCGTCGGCCGCTTCCCGTGAAACCACCTGACGCCCACCAGCAAGCCGATCACGCCCGCCGCGTAGGGCAGGAGTTGCAGCGATAGCTGGACAGGGGTGAGCACGCCGCCCCACGGGTAGGGCAGGCCGTGGAAGGCGGCAGGAAACGTCCCTAACGCCATGACCGTGAAGACAAATAACAAAACCAACACGTAGATATACCAGCGATTATTCCCCCCCTGGAAAGCTTTTCCCAGGAAATCGACAGCGGGATTGTCCGCGCGGCAGTGGAGGTTTTCTCCTTGGATATTTTTTTTCATAGACCTGATTACAAGTGATTAAAACGAGGATTCAAACCCCAGAAATTGGAATCCCCAAACCGAAATTTGGAATCCCAAATCCGGAATTTGGGGTTCCAAATCCGGAAATTGGGGTTCCAAATCCGAAATTTGGGGTTCCAAATCCGTAATTTGGGGTACAAAATCCGAAATTTGGGTTTCCAAATCCGGAATTTGGGGTTCCAAATCCGATATTTGGGGTTCCAAATCCGGAATTTGGAGTTCCAAATCCAGGATTTTGAGTCCAAAATTTCAGACATTGGATTCAATAATCTGCTTATTTCTCTGCGATTAGAAATATTCTTCCGGGGCATTAAGGATTTTCTCCAGGCTATAATCGTCCTGGACGAGCACCTGCCGCGTTTTACTCCCCTCGCCCGGCCCGACGATGCCCGCGCGCGCCAGTTGATCCATGATCCTGCCGGCGCGGGTGTACCCGATCGAAAAACGGCGCTGAATGGATGAGGTAGAGCCTTGTCGGGTGCTCACCACCATGCGCGCGGCATCCTCGAAGAGGGGATCTCTGCCCCCGGCGTTCGCGTCGCTACTGACTCCCCCGTCGCCCTCCTCGCTATATTCGGGCAACTCGTAGGCGGAGGGGTATCCTTGCTGTGATGCAATGTATTTCGTGATCTTTTCCACCTCCGGGGTGTCGACAAAGGCGCACTGCACGCGGGTCGTGTCGTTGTTCACCGAGATCAGCATGTCTCCCCTGCCGATCAGCTGGTTAGCGCCCGTGGAATCGAGGATGACGCGCGAGTCGACGGCCGCGGCCACCTTGAAAGCGATGCGCGCCGGGAAGTTGGCCTTGATGACGCCCGTGATGATGTTGGCCGAGGGTCGTTGCGTGGCGATGATCATGTGGATACCCACGGCCCGAGCGAGTTGAGCGATGCGCGCGATGGGCAGTTCGACCTCCTTGCCGGCGGTCATGATGAGGTCGCCGAACTCGTCGACGACCACGACGATGTAGGGGAGGTAGCGATGGCCGTGGTGGGGATTGAGGTGGCGGGCGATGAATTTATCGTTGTATTCCTTGACGTTGCGCACCTGCGCTGCCTTCAGGAGATCGTACCGGGCGTCCATCTCGGCGCAGAGCGACTTGAGGGTGGTGATGACTTTGCTGGTTTCGGTGATGATGGCGTCGTCGTCGCCCGGCAGCTTGGCGAGGAAGTGTCGCTCGATGATGGAATAGATGCTCAATTCCACCTTCTTGGGGTCGATCATGACGAACTTCAACTGCGCGGGATGCTTTTTATATAGGAGAGAGGTGATGATGGCGTTCAGGCCGACGGACTTTCCTTGGCCGGTGGCGCCGGCCACCAGCAGGTGTGGCATCTTGGTGAGGTCGAAGGTGTACGGCTCGTTGGAGATGGTGCGTCCCAGGGCCACGGGGAGGGCGTACCGGGACTCCTGGAACTTCCTGGAGGCGATGATGCCGCGCATGGAGACGATCTCCGGCTGCTGGTTGGGGACTTCGATGCCGACGGTTCCGGCTCCGGGGATCGGGGCGATGATGCGGATGCCGAGGGCGGCGAGGCTGAGGGCGATGTCGTCCTCGAGGCGCTTGATCCAGGCGATTTTCACGCCGGGGGCGGGGACGATCTCGTAGAGGGTCACGGTGGGGCCGACGGTGACCTTTATCTTGGTGATCTCGATCTTGTAATTGCGGAGGGTCTCGACGATGGTTTTCTTGTTCGCTTCCAGTTCTTCGGGCGTGACCTTGGGGGTGTCCGAGGAATGCTCCTCGAGCAGTTCGAGGGTGGGGGCCTGGTAGCGCGACAGCTCCAGGGTGGGGTCGTAATCCTCGGTCGGCTGGAGGTTGGTGTCGACGCGTTCCTCGGCGCGGGTGGCGGTGACGGTGACCTCGATGTCGCCGTCGCCGGGGCCGGCCGGGGGAACAGGCGGGAGACGCGGCGAATCCTCAGGGGCGTCCGGTTCTTCCTCATCCTCCAGCGGTTCTTCCTCCTCCTGGCGCTGTTCTTGTCGCGCTTCCCGCTTGAGGCGCTTGATCCTGGCGCGTTCCTCGGCGCGGGCGGCGGCGGCCTTCAGGGCGGCGATGCATTTCCTGAATGTCTCGCTGAAGCCGAAGGCAAGGATGATGGTAAAGAGGAAGATCAGCAGGAGAAATGTCCCGATCTCTCCCACGAGGGAGTTGAGCCAGTCGCTGACGAAGTAACCGTGGCGGCCGCCGGGGAAAAGGTGGCCGGTGGAGAAGAAATGGGAAAGGAATCCGAGGAACAGGGAGGCCCAGAGGATGAGGATGACGCCGGTGACGAGCCTCCGCGGGTAGTGCCTGACCGGCTTGTTGAGGATACGGCGGGCGGTGAGGTAAAAAAGGTAGCAAAAGAGGAAGGAAGAAAGCCCGAACCACCGGTTGATGAGGAGATCGGAGAGGAGCGCGCCCAACTTGCCTGTCGGGTTGGCAGCGATGGTATCCCGGTTGAGGATCGTTTGCGTGGAGACGTCGACTAAGCTCTGGTCGGCGCCGCCGGCGTAAAAGAAACCGACCATCGCCAGAAATGAGTAGATGGCCAGGATCGCGAAGAATCCTCCGAGGGTGAGACGAAGGCGAGGGTCCATCTTGTAAGGGGCTGACCGCCGCCGACTTGTATGTTTGACTTTATGAATCATGTCGCGTATTTTTAACGCCGCCGAAGTTACGATATTGATTTTGGATTGGAAAGGGCGCCCCGCTTTTTCTTCCGGGAAGGGATCGCGGGGAATCTCCCCCGACGGCGCCCCCGCGCGGGGCGTTTTTCCACCGCCCTTCCCGACGGCGTTCCTGTACGCGCAGGTAGTTAAGGATTTATTAATTAAGAAACCCTTAATATTCCGGCGGCAGAAATATTGCTACCATCGTGCGGAAAATCAAAACAAGGAGATTCAAATGAAAACAAATACAGTTATGAAGACAAGAAGAACATTGTTGGCCGGCCTTGCCGGTCTGATGGGCGGATTCATCGCCTTTTTTGTTGCTGAGGCTTTTAGGGAGCGTCCACTATCCGTTTCTCCCCGTTTCGAGGTCGTTTCGCCGGTATCCGCGCGGGCGGTGTCCATGCATGTCCCGTCGTCCCTTCCCGGCCTTCCCGGGACGGTAGACCTGCGCGAGGCGGCCAGAATGGCAGTCCCCGCGGTGGTGCACGTGAAGACGGTGCAGATGGGACGGGGGTACGCGTATGACCCCTTCCTGGAATTTTTCTACGGCGGCGGGGGGCGCTCGCGAGAAATGCCCCAGCGCGTGGGGATCGGCTCCGGGGTGATCGTCTCTGAAGACGGGTACGTGGTGACCAATAACCACGTGGTCGACAGGAGCGATCACATCATGGTGACACTGGATAATAAAAAGGAGTACGAGGCGAAGGTCGTCGGCAAAGACCCGGTGACAGACATCGCGCTGCTCAAGATCGAGGAGGAGGGCCTGCCGTACCTGAACTACGGGAACTCGGATGACGTGGAACCGGGCGAATGGGTGCTGGCCGTGGGGAACCCTTATAACCTCACCTCCACGGTGACGGCAGGCATCATCAGCGCCAAGGCCCGCGAACTGGGAATGGATCGCGACAGGCTGCACCTCGAGTCGTTCCTGCAAACGGACGCGGCCGTCAATTCCGGGAATAGTGGCGGGGCGCTGGTGAACGCGCGGGGAGAATTGATCGGGATTAACACGGCCATCACCTCGCCGACAGGGAATTTCTCCGGTTATGCCTTCGCCGTGCCGGTGAACATCGTGCAGAAGGTGGTGGAGAACCTGAGGGAGTCCGGAACGGTGCAACGCGCCCTGCTGGGCGTCACCATGAGCGAGATTACCCCGCAACTCGCCAGCGAATTGAAGCTGGATGACCTGAGCGGCATCTACTTGCACGACGTGACGCCCGAAGGAGCCGCCCGTAAGGCAGGCCTGAAGAAAGGAGACGTGATCAAGTCCATCAACGGGATTCCCGTCAACACGGCCCCGGCATTCCACGGGCAGCTGGCCAAGTATAACCCCGGGATGACAGTGACAATCACCGCGTCGCGGGATCGCGAGGAGAAGAATTTCGAGGTGACGCTCCAAGACGCGTACGGCGATGCCGATGAATCGCTCCTCGCCGACGGCAAAGTGCTGGGAGCAACCGTCGAACCGCTGACAGCCGCCGACAAAGCGCGCTACCGGATCAACACCGGGGTGAAAATCACGAGGCTGGAGGACGGCCCCCTGAAAGCAACGGGATTGCAACAAGGGTATATCATCGTGAAGGTGAACCGCGCGTTTATCCACCACCGGGAAGACCTGGCAAAGGCCGTGAAGATGGCAGAGGATGAGGGAGTTTTGATCGCTGCCGTCTCGCCCCGCGGACGCGTGGAATATTTCGCGCTGTCACTCCAGGATTAAAAAAGGTTAATAGAAGAAGTACCGCGATTGTAGCGCGTTGGCATGTGAATAAAATGCACTACCTTCGCGGCATATTGGGGAGGATTTAGTACGAACGTTATGAGACAATTAAAAATAACAAAATCAATCACGAACCGGGAGAGCGCTTCTCTCGACAAGTACCTGCAAGAGATAGGGAAAGAGGATTTAATCTCGGTGGAGGAAGAGGTCGAGCTGGCCCAGCGCATCCGAAAGGGAGATCAACGCGCGTTAGAGAAACTGACGCGCGCGAATCTTCGTTTCGTGGTCTCCGTGGCTAAGCAATACCAGAACCAGGGGCTTAGCCTCCCGGATCTGATCAACGAAGGGAACCTGGGCCTGATCAAGGCCGCCGAGAAATTCGACGAGACGCGTGGATTCAAGTTTATCTCCTACGCCGTTTGGTGGATCCGCCAGTCCATTTTGCAGGCATTGGCCGAGCAATCGCGTATTGTCCGCCTGCCGCTGAACCAGGTGGGGTCGCTGAACAAGATCAATAAGGCCTATTCCCGCTTCGAACAGGAGCACGAACGCCGCCCCTCCCCGGAGGAGTTGGCCGAATTGCTGGATATCCCGGCAGAAAAGGTGGCCGATACCTTGCGCGTGTCCGGTCGCCACATCTCCGTGGACGCCCCGTTCGTGGAAGGCGAAGATAATAGCCTGCTGGACGTGCTGATTAACGATGATTCTCCCGTCGCCGACAAGACCCTGATCAACGAGTCGCTCTCCACGGAGGTGGAGCGCGCGCTCTCCACGCTGACGGAACGCGAGAGCGATATCATTCGCCTCTTCTTCGGCATCAATGGACAGGAGATGACCCTCGAGGAGATCGGCGAGAAGTTTGGGCTGACCCGCGAGCGCGTCCGCCAGATCAAGGAGAAGGCTATCCGCCGCCTGCGCAACTCCTCCCGTAGCAAATTACTGAAACCTTACCTGGGATAATAGCAATCGAAAACTAATCCTCCCCGATCCCTCGCGACAAGCCTCAATTCACAACGCTCCGCGAGGGATCGTTTTTTTCGTCTCACCGCCATCAGTCCTTTTTTTGCGAAATATCGTCCGCGAATCGCGGACGGGCTGGCGCAGTTTGCGGACGAGTTGGCGCGGTTTGCGGATGAGTTGGCGCAATTTGCGGACGAGCTGGCGCGGTTTGCGGATGAACTGCGCAATTTGCGGACGAGCTGGCGCGGTTTGCGGATGAACTGGCGCAATTTGCGGATGAGCTGGCGCAGTTTGCGGATGAGCTGGCGCAGTTTGCGGACGTTTTTTTACCGACGGAAGTGCTATTATTCTACTTTGGAAGGGCCTTTATCCACGAGACGATCTCGTTCAGGACTTCGGGGACGAATGTTCGCTCGAGCGTGGGATATTCTGCCGGCACGCCGGTGAGACATTCCTGGAACAG
>JAIROI010000008.1 GCA_031257615.1 Odoribacteraceae bacterium | reverse complement strand
CGCTGGCGACGAGGGCCTTCCTGCGCCACCCCGACCCGGAGAAACGCGGCGCCTCCGAGCGGTTGGTGATCGTCATCGAGAAGTACGGCAACATCCCCAAGAAGACGTACGACGACAAGAGCGCCGCGATCGAGGACCTCGTGAAGGAGTTCTCTAACGCGACCCACGCGCCGATGGTCATCCTGCTGGGCCTCGGCGAATGGGTCACCCTGCTCAAGGCCGCCAACGACGCGTTCGGCGCGCTGATGCTCCGGCGATACGCCGAGCGGACGCGACGCACCGTCCCGATGAAAATCGCCCGCGTGGCCGTGGAGGAGAAGATCGAGGAGATTGTCGCCCGCGTAGAATCCATCATCAACCTCAACGGTCTCGACTCCTCCCCGGAGCTTGCCCTTTTCGTGAAGGAGTACAACGAGATCGTCAAGCGCTACCGTAACATCCTCAAGCAGGAGCAGGGCCGCCGCAAGGCCCATCACGCCGATGCCGAAGACGAGGTCGATGAAGACAACGAGGACGAGGAAAACAACGACGATACCCCCATCGAGGAACAGTAACAGTAGATGGTAGAGTTTAGAGTTTAGATAGAAAAACGGCCCGGCTCCTGCCGTCCTACCCTAAAGTGAGCCTATTCGTGTTGCGCACATCAAGTGCCAAGTGTTTTCTGTCGGGGGGCTGCCGCGAGGTGGCCCCCCGTTTTTCATACCCCCCTTTCCCCATGCTCACCCCCAGCCCTTTTTAATCGGATTCTTTTTTTATGCGGCAGCCTTAGGCAGCCGCAGACAAAGATGAGGCAGCTACGCAGCCAATCCTAACATCAGCATCCCGCTATACAGTAGCCTTAGGCTACTGCCTACAAAGATTGGGCAGCTACGCAGCCTCGGCTTGGTAAGGAGGAAGTCCGGGGCGGCTGCTACGCAGCCCTTCAAAGGAATCTTTTTTCCACGCGGCAGCCCGAGGCAGCCGCGAATAAAGGTTAGGCCGCTCTGCGGCCTTTTTATTATAGTACCTCCTAACCGGCACCCGATGGGTGCCGGATATGAAGGTTAGGCCGCTCCGCGGCCTTTTTATCATTGTACCTCCTAACCGGCACCCGATGGGTGCCGGTTATGAAGATTAGGCTGCTACGCAGCCCCGGCGTGGTAAGGGGGAAGTCCGGGGCGGCAGCTATGCGGCCCTTCAATGGAATCTTTTTTTATGCGGCCCTTCAATGGATTCTTTTTTTATGCAGCCCATCCTAACGCGGAGACGCGGCGCGCCGCGTCTCTACTGCACTACCATCAACGACGGGAGACGCGATGCATCGCGTCTCCACGTTAGGTTTTCAATCGGGAGTCAGGAATCCGCGCGATTGGCGGTATAATTTCGCCAGCGGAGGATAAGGGCGGAGATGTCCGGGGGGAGGGGGGAGTCGAAAGACATGGGGAGGTGGGTGGTGGGGTGGATAAATCCGAGGGTCTTGGCGTGCAGGGCCTGGCGCGGGCATACCTCGAAGCAATTCCGGACAAACTGCTTGTAGCTGGAAAAGACGGTGCCTTTCAGTATCTCGTCGCCGCCATACTCGGCGTCGTTAAAGAGCGGGTGGCGGATCGACTTGAAATGGGCGCGGATCTGGTGCGTGCGGCCGGTCTCGAGGACACACTCGACGACATTCACGTACCCCAGTCGTTCGAGCACGCGATAGCGCGTGACGGCATGTTTCCCCTGTTCGCCCCCCGCCGGAAAGACGCTCATCGTTTTGCGATTCGCGGGATTCCGTCCGATATTCCCGGTGATCGCGCCCTGTTCCTCCTCGAGATTCCCCCAGCAGACGGCGACGTACTTTCGCGTGGAGGTCTTGTTGTAGAACTGCAGTCCGAGGTGCGTTTTCGCCTCCGGGGTCTTGGCGACGACGAGCAGTCCGGAGGTATCCTTATCGATCCGGTGCACCAGCCCCGGCCGCGCGTCGTCGGCGTCGAAGAGGGGATTCCCCTTCAGTCGCCAGGCGAGGGCGTTGACCAGCGTGCCGGAGTAGTGTCCGAAAGAGGGATGTACGACCATCCCGGCGGGCTTGTTCAGCACCAGCAGCTGGTCGTCCTCGTGGAGGATGTCCAGGGGGATATCCTCCGGCGCGATGGCGACGTCGCGTTTGGGGTGGGAGAGCACGAGCGTCACCACGTTGCCGGGCTTCACGCGGTAGTTGGGCTTCACCGGCAGTCCGTTCACCCGCACGCAGCCGGCGATGGCGGCCTCCTGCACGCGGTTGCGGGACGCGTTGGGGAGCCGATCGACCAGGAACTTGTCGACGCGCAGCAGGGATTGTCCGGGATCGACCTCGAAGCGGAAATGCTCGAACTCCTCGTCGAGTTCGTCGTCGTCTTGCTTCATTCCGGCGTTTCTATTTTGAGGTATTTAGAGAGGTAGAGGGTCACGGTGGCGCCGGCGCGGGCGGTTTGGCCTTCCGCGGGAATTTGCCTGTACACGCGGGCGATGGCCCTGTCGGCGCTATTCTTGATGGTCTTGTCCTCGATGATTTCCCCGCGGTTGAGGTAGGCGTGCAGCAGCGTCTCCCCGGCTTCCTCCAGCGTTTTCCCGATCGCGCGCGGCACGACGGTCTCTCCCGGCGTTTCCCCCTCGCCCAGGAGGATGTCGATGCTCTCCCCCACCGGCACCAGCTCGCCTGCCTCGACGATCTCCTCGCCGCGACGGAAACCGATCACCAGGTTGGCGTAGGGGGAGGGCGCGTACTCGATTCTCCCGGGGCGCAGGCGGAGGTTCTTCAGCCGTTGGAGGGCCTGGCGGTAGGAGGATTGGCGGAGGTCGGGGAAGCGGACGGTCTCCTGCGAGCGGGCGTTGATCGTGAGTTGGATGACCCGGTTATTTTTCACCTTGGAGTCGGGCAGCGGGAACTGTTCGACGATGACTCCCCCGGCGATATTCCGGTTGTACACCGAGTCGATGACGACCACCTGCAGTTCCTTGTCTGCCGCGACCGCGGCGGCGTCCGTCGGGGTCATCCCGCGGAGGTTGGGTACGAGGATAAAATGGCCGTGGCGCGTGTATCCGTCCAGGCAGTGCAACACCAGGAGACATATCAGCAGGAAGGCGACGACGGCGGCTGCCGCGTTGAGCATCCAGAAGCGTAATTTTCTTTTGAAAGGGTACATAACAACGATTTGTGGGTAAGAGAAACGGGGGCGTCTCGTTAAATAGTGGGGCAAAATTAGCGGAGTTTTTTCAAATATCCGCCTGATTCGCTATTTTTGCTCACTGAAAGAACATAACCTCATGGATGTAATTGTACAGATTCTTCGTTTTATTCCCGGTGACAGCAAGGTATTCCCGTTCATTTTCGCGGCATGGTTGGCCGCGTTTCCCGGCGCGGTGGCGTCGCAGGAGGTGCAGCGATCTCCCTCCGCGGTCGTCATCGGGGGTCGGCAACTCTACCTGCACCGGGTGGAGGCGGGGCAGACCCTCTACTCCATCGCGCGGGCCTACGAGGTGACCGTCGAGGAGATCAGGGAGATGAACGGGAAGGCGGACAACGCGCTGGCGCTCGGGGAAATTCTCCGGGTGCCGTTCGTCGAGCCTTACCGTCCGCTGGACGACTCCTATTATTACCACAAGTCGCTGCCCGGGGAGACCCTCTACTCGCTGGCGCGGCAATTCGGCCTCCGCGCGCGGCAAGTCTCCAGGGACAATCCCGGCCGCGACGAGCGGGAAGCCCTCCCCCCCGGGACGATCGTGCGCCTCTCCCTGAAGCAGGTGGACAGGGCGGCCGTGGCCCGGGCCATGCAACGGGAAGAAGCGTCCAGGAACGCCCCCCCGGTGGAGCTGCCGGAGGAGCCGCTGCCCGCGCCCGTCGAGGAGTCGCTGGAGGGCGGCGCGCGGGTGAGCGTCTTGCTCCCCTTCGGGATCGGGGAAAACAAGCTCCCGGAGTGGTACGAGGTGATCGAGACGGACGAAGAGGGGCGCCACCCGCGCGACGAGCGCTGGCGTCTCTCGCCCAAGTCCGAGCCGTTCCTGGAGTTTTACGGCGGGGTGTTGCTGGCCGTCGATAGCCTGAAACGCGCCGGCAACGAGATCGTCCTCCAGGCGCTCGACACGGGACAAGACGCCTCCCTGCCCGACCTCGTCGCGGACGAGGTCAACCGCTTCGCCCCGCACCTCATCATCGGGCCGGTGAGCGCCGACGCTTGCGCGCGGGTAGCCGAGCGACTGCAGCGGCGCGACGTCCCCCTCGTCTATCCCCTCGAACGGGCCGGGGAGCTGGAGCATTTCCCCAACCTCGTGCAGGTGCATGGCTCCGCGCACGCCCTCCTCGACGCGATGGCGCGCTGGCTCGCCGGGCAACAAGGCCACATCCTGGCGATCATCCCACCGGACAACGGCGCGCGCGGCGAGGAGGCCGAGCTGCCCGACCGCACGCGACGCTACCTCCCGGACGGCGGCGAGGACATGACCGTCTTCCCGTGGGACGGCCTCAACTTCACCGGCCTCAAGGAACTGCTGCGCCCGGGCCAGGAGAACATCATCCTCTTCCCGACCCTCGACGAGGCCCTCGCCAGCCGACTCCTCCCCGTGCTCTCGGCCTGGGCGGAGCGCTTCCGCGTGACCGTCGTCGGCTTCCCCGAATGGTTGAAGTTCACCGCCGTCGACGAGGAGACTTTCTTCAAACTTAACCTGACGGTCTTCCAGACCGACCACGTGGACAGCGAAAGCCCGGCGGCTCTCGCCTTCGCGGAGAAATACAGGAAGTACTTCCGCGCCGAACCCTCCCTCATGGCATATAAAGGCTTCGACGCCGCCTTCTTCTTCATCAGCCACCTGATCGCCCACCGCGATCGCGCCCTCGAGGCCCTCTCCGGCGTCGACGCCACCTCCTCCTTCACCCGCTTCCGCTTCGCGCCCGGACTCGAGAACAGCGGCTTCTTCCGGGTCAACTACGCCCCGTCGTTCGAGATCAAAGTCACACCTTAATATACCGTCATGGCGTCACCCGTCCCCTCTCGCTATCGCGCCCTCCTCCGCTCCTGCAAGAACCTCGTCACGCGAGACGACCTCCGGCTCGTCTGCAAGGCCTTCCGCCTCTCCATCGCCGGCAGGAGCGAGGAGGAAATCCTCCAACTCATCGACCTCGCCATGATCGTCACCTCCGAGATCGGCCTCGGCCGCACCTCCGTCATCTGCGCCCTCCTCCACAAGGCCGCCGCGCCACCCGACCCCGCCGAAACCCCCGCGCTCTTCGGCGACAAGGTGGCCCTCATCATGAAGGGCCTCCAGGACATCAGCCGCGTCTACGCCACCCGGGAGGTCGTCAACTCCGACAACTTCCGCAAACTCCTCCTGAGCTTCGCCGAGGACGTGCGCGTGCAACTCGTCTTCCTCGCCGAGAAACTCCACGAACTGCGCCTCGCCGACAACCGGGGCGTCGAGGAGCAAAAAAAACTCGCCCGCGAGGCCAATTACATCTACATCCCCTTCGTCCACCACCTCGGCCTCTACAACATCAAGTCGGAAATGGAAGATCGCGCCCTCCGATTCAGCGACCCCGACCTCTACCACTCCATCGCCGGCAAACTCGAAGGATCCAAGGACGCCCGCGAGCAGTACATCGCCGCCTTCATCGCCCCCATCGTCGACGAGATGAACCGCCGAGGCATCAAGTTCAAGATGAAATACCGCACCAAGACCGTCGCCTCGATCCTCAACAAAATGCTTAAGGCCCAGGTGGAGTTCGAGGAAGTATACGACATCTTCGCCGTCCGCTTCATCATCGACTCCCGCGGCACCGAGGAAAAGGCCGACTGCTGGCGCGTCTACTCGATCGTCACCGACAAGTACACCCCCAACCCCGAACGACTCCGCGACTGGATATCCGTCCCCAAGTCCAACGGCTACGAGTCGCTACAAACCACCGTCCTCGGCCCCGAAAACCGCTGGGTCGAGGTGCAGATACGCACCGAACGCATGGACGAGATCGCCGAAAAGGGATTCGCCGCACACTGGAAATACAAGGGCGTCGGCGGCGACAAGGCCATCGAGGACTGGCTCGCCGGGCTGAGGGAAGCCCTCGACAGCCGCGAGGTCAACGCGATGGACCTCCTCGACGACATCAAGATCAACGTGGAATCCAAGGAAGTCCACGTCTTCACGCGCGACGGCGACCTCAAAACCTTCCCCGACGGCGCCACCATCCTCGACTTCGCCTACGCCATACACACCGCCGTCGGGGCCAGGTGCATCGGCGGGGCCGTCGTCGGGGACAAACGCGTCGGCGAAAAGATCGTCCACAGCGTGAAGCGCAACGAATCGCTCAGGTATGTCCTGAAAAACGGCGACCAGATCACCATCCTTACCTCCAATACCCAACAACCCAGCGTCGACTGGCTCAACATCGCCGTCACCACCAAGGCCCGCAACAAAATCCGGCAGTTCATCTTCGAACACAGCCACGCCCTCGCCGCCATCGGGAAAGAAACCCTCCTCAGAAGGTTTAAAAACTGGAAGATCGAACTCACCGACGACGTCATCCGACGCCTCCAGCAACATTACAAGTACAAGCTCGCCATCGATTTCTACCAGGCCGTCGCCGAGGAAAAACACGACCTGATCGAGATCAAAGAATTTATCACCAAGAGCAACGACGAGGATAAACCCGCGCCCCCCGCCCCCCGCGAGGTCGACGTCGCCCCCCCCGCGGAGGCCGGCGGGGTACTGCTCATCGACCGCGCCGTGAACAACGTCGCCTACGAGTTCGCCACCTGTTGCAACCCCGTCTTCGGCGACGAGATCACCGGCTTTGTCTCCATCGGCAAGGGCGTCAAGATCCATCGCGAACACTGCAAGAACGTCATCGACCTCCAACGCCGCTACCCCTACCGCATCGTCAAGGCCTCCTGGACGCGCGAGCGCGAGAACAAGAGCGCCACCTCCTACCAGACCATCCTGGACATCTCCGGCGGCGAGCATCCCAACATGATGACGCGCGTTTCCGAGGCCATCGCCAAGGATTCCCGGATCATACTACGCGGCCTCACCGTCAATTCCAAAGAGGGCGCCTTCAACGGCAAAATCACCGTCCTCGTCCCCGACAGCGACCACCTTTCCCAACTCATCTCCCGCCTCAAACGCGTCCCCGGCGTCTCCCGCGTCTTCCGCGGCGACTCCGTCGGCGAGTAGTTAATAGTGTGTAGCGAGTAGTGTGTAGTGTCCTTTCGCGCTACTCACTACTCACTACGCCCCACGCGCTTTTTCACCCCGATAACCTACCGCGGAAGATTTCGACGGTCGCCGAACACTTCGACGCTCCCGCCGGCCGGCGACAGCTTCCCTCCCGCGAGCGGAAACAAACCTTCCAGACGACTGGAAACCTTGTCGTCGCGCGGAAACATACCTTCGTAGACCTACGGAGGTCTGTCGTCGCGCGGAAATATACCTTCGTAGGCCTACGGAGGCTTGTCGTCGCGCGGAAATATACCTCCGTAGGCCTACGGAATGTTCCGCCAGCCGGCGACAACTTCCCTATAGTAAAAGGATATCCCACCGTTTACGCGTATGCTCTTGCCACGCCGGGGCCGCGCGGCTGCCCAATCTTTGTAGGCAGTAGCCTGGGGCTACTGTACAGCGTAGCGCCCGCGTTAGAATCGGCCGCGTAGCTGCCTCACCTTTCCCCGCGGCTGCCTCAGGCTGCCGCGTAAAAAAAGATTCCGCTGAAGGGCTGCGTAGCTGCCCAATCTTTGTAGGCAGTAGCCTAAGGCTACTGTATTCACGCGTACTCGCGTTAGGATTGGCTGCGTAGCTGCCTCATCTTTGTCCGCGGCTGCCTAAGGCTGCCGCGTAGAAAAAGAATCCGCTTTTTAATCTCCGATAATCATACCGCGGAAGATGTCGACGGTCGCCGAACACTTCGGCGACTCCACCAAACACTTCGGCGACTCCGCCGGACACTTCGGCGACTCCACCAAACACTTCGAGGAAGGCGATCGTTTTCGGTGGAGGCTCCGGAGTCTCCGGGATGATCGCGTCGACCCACTTTGGGTCGATAAATTCTCGTCGGGATGACGGACGGAGCGGTCGGGAAGGGAGGAAAAAAAGGCGAAAAAGAGGGTGAATTTGTCCCGCGGAAGGGGAAAATCGGTGAAAAAGGGGCGTTTTATCCCGTCGCGGAGAAATTTTTCGAGAATTTTCGACGAGCTAAAAGTGTGATAATGACGAAGAATAAAGAAGAATGGAAGTGTGAGGGAAACAAAAAGTGGGATTGGAATAAATTGTCGTACTAATTGGGACGAATTGATACCCTTCCGTGTGGAAAAAGTCGATAATATTGAACCCGCTAATTTCTTTGTATAACCTTAACACATTACCAAATGAAGAAGAAAGCATTTTTTATGATCTGTGTCGCCCTGGGCTGGCTGACGGCCTGCGACGACAATGACGTCAAAGACTCCGCGACGGCGCACGATCCCAGCGCGCCGGTGACGGTCGACTTCTTTATGCCCGATTCCGGGAGAATCCGGGAAAAAGTCATCATCAAGGGCGAGAACTTCGGCAACGACAAGTCCAAGGTCGAGGTCTACTTTATCGACGAGCTGACGGAGCGTCCCGCTACCGTTATCGGGGTCGATAACACCACCATCTATTGCCTGGCGCCCCGGCAACTCGACGGGCGCAACCGGATCAAGGTCGTCGTCGACGGGAAAGAGTCCGAGGCCGAGACGCGCTTCGGGTACACGGTCGCGGAGAACGTCTCCACGATCACGGGCAGCGCGTCGAACACCGGTCTCGTGGACGGGACGCTGAGCGAGGCCAAGTTCTCGTACATCCACGGCATCGCCGCGCTGGGCAACGAGGCCGTCCTGATCTTCCAAAGGGACAACGCGTCGGTGCGCTACGTCTCGGTGCCGGACAACGCGGTGGTGACCGTGCACAACGGCTTCCAGGGCGCCGGGCCGGCCGTGACGAGCGACAAGACGACGGTGTACGCCGCCGGGTGGAACTCCCCCCACGTGATCTACGCCTACAGGAAAGACACCGGCTGGGCGCCCATGCGCGTCGGGCAGATCGGCACGACGTTCCCGGGGAGGATCCGCGGTGTGGCGCTGGACGGCACCGAGCGGTACCTTTACTTCTGCGACGCGAACGGACAGTTTGGGCGCTTCGAGATCGCCACGCAGGGCGTGGAGTTGCTGAACGCCAACACGGGGGCGGCAACCTCCGACGGGTGTTACCTTGTCTATAACCCGCGCGACAACTACTTCTATGTCTCCTGCGCGAACAAGTTCGGGATCTACAAGATGAGTCCCGACGGCCAGGAGGTGATCACCTACGCTGGGTTTAACGGCGCGGCAGTCGTTGACGGGTACGTGGACGAATGTTCCTTTGCCCAGCCCAATGGCCTGACACTCGACGAGGACGGTAACGTCTTCGTGTGCGACGGTTTCAACGCCTACGTGATCCGGAAGATCTCCGTCCTCGACAACTACGTGTCGATCATCGCCGGCGCGATCAACGTCGTCAACCAGATCGACGGCAGCCCGGTGGACGCGCGCTTTAATTACCCCTACGACATCGCGAACGACGGCGAGGGCAACTACTGGATCGCCGAGGGTTGGGGGTGCGCGGTCAGGAAATACGCCGTGGAATAAGCACAACTCATAAAGAAGGATATAATGAAAAAGATATTGCAAGTATGCGCCCTGCTACTCCTCGTCATCGGGGTAAACGCGCAGGACAAGATAAGAGTGGCCGGCGTTGTTTTCGACGAGACGGGCACTGAATTAATAGGAGTGAACATTGCCGTGAAAGGCTCGCCGGGCACGGGGACGGTCTCGGACAGGGACGGGCGCTTTAGCCTGGAAGTGGCCCCGAGGACGACGCTGGTCTTCTCGCACATCGGCTACAAGACGCGGGAGATCACCTACAACGCCTCGCGGGAACGAGAGAACGTGTCGCTGGAGCCGAACGTGAGCGAGGTGGACGAGGTCGTCGTGACGGGCCGCACCACGCAACGGAAGATCTCGGTGGTCGCCGCCATCTCGAGCATCGACGTGGCGGAGTTGCAGACGCCCGCCGTGTCGGTGACGAACATGCTGGGCGGGCGCGTCCCGGGCATCATCTCGGTGACGCGCAGCGGCGAACCGGGAAACAACTTCTCGGAGTTCTGGATCCGCGGCATCAGCACCTTCGGCGCGAGCCAGAGCGCCCTGGTGCTGATCGACGGCGTGGAGGGTAACCTGAACGACCTGGATCCCGCCGACATGGAGAGCTTCACGATCCTCAAGGACGCGTCGTCGACGGCCGTCTACGGGGTACGCGGCGCCAACGGCGTGGTGGTCGTCACCACGAAACGAGGCAAGGCCGGCCGGCTGAGCATCAACTTCAAGACCAACGCCACCTACTCCTACTCCCCCCGGATGCCGGAGTACGCGGACGCCTACCACTACGCCCTGCTGGCCAACGAGGCCGAGATCGTGAGGGGAAACCCGGAGATCTACTCGCCGGCCGAGGTCGAACTGTTCCGCACCCACCTCGACCCGGACCTCTACCCGGACGTGAACTGGAGAAACGTGATCCTCAAAGACCACGTCTGGAACAACCAACACCACCTGAGCATCTCCGGCGGCGGACTGAACGCCCGCTACTATCTCAGCCTCGGTATCCTGAACAACGAGGCGCTCTTCAAGCAGGACAAGGACGCGTCGACCAACAACACGAACGTGGACTACCACAAGTATAATTTCCGCGCGAACATCGACGCCAACCTCACGCGTACCACCACCCTCTCGCTGAACCTCGAGACGGTCTTCGTGACCCAGAACGCGCCCGGCGACGGGAGCAGCAACAACGCCCTCTGGTCGGCACAGGCCAACATGCCCCCGACGCTCGTCCCGATTCGCTACAGCAACGGCCAACTGCCCACCTTCGGCACGAACTCCGACGAGATGTCCCCCTACGTCCGCCTGAACTACACCGGCTTCTCCGAGAGCGAGCGCTACTCGGCAAAGACCAACCTGACGCTGCGGCAAAACCTCGACATGTTGACCCCCGGGCTGACGGCCTCCGCCATGTTCTCCCTCTCCACGAACGGATCGCACACGATCGTCCGGAGCATGCGCCCCGACCTCTTCTACGCGAATCCCCGCACGGGACGGAACCTCGACGGGAGCCTGAAGACCGAACGACGGCTGGCAAAGGTGGACCTGAGCGCGTCGCAAAGCTCCGCCTCCGACCGCACCATCTACTTCGAAATGACCGGTAACTACAACCGCGCCTTCGACGAGCACCGCGTCACCGGCCTGCTCCACTACTACCTGGAGGAAAGCAAAAACAGCGGGTGGGGCGCCGACCAGTCCGGCACGAGCCGCACCCTCTCCGTGATCCCGAAGCGCTACCAGGCCCTCTCCGGCCGCGTCACCTACTCCTACCTCGATACCTACTTCGTGGAAGGAAACCTGGGATACACCGGCTCCGAGAACTTCGACAAGGGCGAGCGCTACGGGCTGTTCCCCTCCATCGCCGTCGGCTGGCTGCCGAGCCAGTACGAGAGCTTCCAAAACGCGTTCCCCTTCATCAACCAACTCAAGGTGCGCGCGTCCTACGGGGAAGTCGGTAACGACCGCCTCAACAACGTGCGCTTCCCCTACCTGACCATCGTCGGGGGAAGCGGAAGCCCCACCTGGGGAGGCTCCGGCGTCGGCGAGACGCAAACCGGCGCGCCCAACCTGAAGTGGGAGACCACGAAGAAATACAACCTCGGTATCGACGCCAAGTTCTTCCGCGATCGCTTCGACCTCACCGTCGACGCCTTCCGCAACCGCACGGAGAACATCTTCCAGCAACGCGCCAACATCCCCGAGGAGGCCGGACTGACCTCGATCCTCCCCTACACCAACATCGGATCGATGCAGGCGTGGGGCGCCGACGGCACCCTGGCCTACTCCCAACGCCTCAACAGGGACTTGCGCTTCACGGTGCGCGGCAACTTCACCCTGTCGCGCAACAAGGTCGACTACTGGGAGCAATCCGGCATCAACTACCCCTACCAGTCCTACACGGGCGTCCCCTACGGCGTCATGCGCGGGCTGGTCTCCCTGGGACTCTTCGCCGACGAGGAGGACGTCAGGAGCAGCCCCAAGCAGACGTTCATGACCAACGTCATGCCGGGAGACATCAAGTACAAGGACGTCAACGGGGATAGTAAGGTCGACTCCGACGACGTCGTGCCCCTCTCCTACTCCAACACCCCCCGCGTGCAGTACGGCTTCGCCGCCGAGGTCAACTACAAGAACCTTACCGTAAGCGCCTTCGTCGAGGGCATCGGCGAGGTGCAATACTTCTACTCCGGCACCGGATACTACCCCTTCGCCTGGGAATCCCGCGGGAATGTCCTGCAGATCGTCACTAAGCAAGAAAACCGCTGGACGCCGGAATCCTACTCCGGTACCAAGGCCACCGAAAACCCCAACGCCCGCTTCCCGCGCCTCTACTACGGGAATAACGCCAACAACAACCGCAACTCCACCTTCTGGCTGGTAGACGGACGGTACGTGCGCCTGAAAAACATCGAGGTCGCCTATCGCTTCCCCTCGACACTGACGCGCCGCGTGGGCATCGAGTCCGCGACGCTGAGCTTCGTCGGCGACAACCTGCACGTCTGGGACAAGGTCAAGCTCTGGGATCCCGGACAGGCCTCCTCCAACGGCGGCGTCTACCCGCTGCAACGCATGTTTACCTGCCAGTTATTTGTCACTTTCTAAAAACAAACAATCATGAAAATCATACGCAAACTCGCCTTGTTCCTGACCATCGGGTGGCTCTCCTCCTGCGGCGACTACCTCGGGATCGACGACTACTTCATGAACATGACGCAACTCGACTCCGTCTTCCAACGCCAGGAGTTAGTCGCGCAATACATCAACGGCGCCGCCAGCTACCTGCCCAACGAGGGAAACCTCTGGACAAACTCCGCGACGCCCTTCCAGGGAGCCTCCGACGAGAACTTTACCTCCTGGAACGACGACCGCCACGCCGGCATCCGATACCTCATCGACGAGGTCACCCCCTTCAGCACCGATTACAATAACTACTCGAACTACTACACGGGCATCCGCAAGGCCAACATCGTCCTCAAGCGCATCGGCGACGTCCCCGACATCTCCGACGTCGACAGGAGAGACTACATCGGACGCTGCTACTTCCTCAAGGGATACTACATGTACCTCCTCCTCCTGCAGTACGGCCCCACCCCCATCGTCCCCGACGATCCCTTCGCCGTGGACGCCGACGTCGAGACCATGTCCCTCGAAAGGGCCACCTACGACGAGGTCGTCGAGTACGTCCGCGCGAACATGGAACTGGCCAACGAATTCCTCCTGGATTCCCGCGAAAGCGCCTCCGAGATGAACATGCCCACCAAGGGCGCCGCCCTCGCCACCCTCTCGCGCCTCCACCTCTACGCCGCCAGCCCCTGGTACAACGGGAATCCCTTCTACGCCGACTGGACAAGGAAGAGCGACGGCGCGCACTTCATCAGTCAACAGGAGAAAAACGAAAAGTGGGGCATAGCCGCCGTCGCCGCCAAACGACTCATGGGCGGGAAATACAAAATATTTACCTCACCCACGGAAAGCGACACGCCGACGTTCCCCGGAAACGTCCCGACAGCCACCTTCCCGGACGGCATCGGGAGCATCGACCCCTTCCGCTCCCTCACCTATCTGTTCAACGGCGAGGTGCCAAGGGTACTCAACGACGAGATCATCTACTCCTGCACCCCCACCACCGCCGGCGACTCCCCCCTCTGGATCGCCGCGCCCTTCCAACTCGGCGGCGGAAACGGGCTTAACCTCACGCAGGACGTCGTCGACGCCTTCTACATGAAGGACGGCAACGACATCAATAGCTCCAGCGACACCATCCCCTACCCGCTCCCCGGAACCGCCGCGTCCTACACGGCCATCGCCACCGCGAAGTCCTTCTCGGGATACGAGCTGCGCCCGAACACCCCCGGAATGTACAACAACAGGGAAATGCGCTTCTACGCCACCATCGGCTTCTGCCACTGCTTCTGGCCAGGAACATCCTACACCGGATCCGAGGCCGTCAAGAACATCGAGGTCACCTACTACGCCGACGGAACAGCTGCCCCTAACCAAAACTACCCGCAGGACTATAACCGCACCGGCTACACCTGCAAGAAGTACATCCACCCCGAGGATAACCTCAAGGCCTCCTCGGCCATCCGCACCAAGTCGTTCCCCATCTTCCGCTACGCCGAGATCCTCCTCAACTACGTCGAGGCGCTCAACGAACTCGACGGCTCCTACACCGACGAGGCTACCGGCATCACCGTCCAGGGAAGAGACAAGAACGAGATGCTCCCCGCCTTCAACCAGATCCGCTACCGCGCCGGGCTGCCCGGACTTACCGACCTGCCCGACCGGCAGACCATGCGCGACCTGATCAAACGCGAAAGACGCATAGAGTTCATGTGCGAGGGAAGACGATACCACGACCTCCGCCGGTGGGGATGGGACGACGCCGACGCCGCCTACAACAGGCCCGTCTACGGCATGAACGTCAAGGCCAGGGGAAACGACCGCGCCGGATTCTACACCATCACCGCCCTCAACAGCGTCTTCCCGGCGCTCGCCAGGCGATCCTTTAGCCACAAAAACTTCTTCTGCCCGATACCCAAGTCGGTCATGAACAAAAACGCCAACCTCGTGCAAAACCCCGGGTGGTAACGAATAACCAGTAAAGATAACACCATGAAAAAAAGAATATACACCCTGCTCCCGGCACTGCTGCTCCTCGCCGCGGCCTGCGAGAACATCAACGTCCTGGAAGACGAGCAATACATCAAGCAAGTGTACATCGTCGGCGCCTCCGACGTCGTCTGGCCCTTCGACATCGCCTACAGCAGCGAACCACAAGAGGCCTACATCTCCATCGCCGCCAGCGGGTCGCTACTCGTCGACCAGGACGTCACCATCACCGTCAGGCACAACGACGAGACCATCGCGTGGTACAACGACAAGTACCTCTACGACGCCCCCGTCCGCTACCGCAAACTCGACCCCTCCAAGGTCGCCATCCCCTCCTACCAGGCCACCCTCGAGGCCGGGAACGTCTACACCCGACTCCCCTTCAGCATCCTCACCAGCGGCCTGCACTGCGACTCCCTCTACGCCGTCACCTTCGCCATCGAGTCCGTGTCGCGCTACGAGAAAAACACCGTGGACACCGCCCTCATCCTTAACCTCAACCTGCTGAACGACTACTCCGGCGTCTACCAGCTCTCCGCCACCCGCTACAAGTTGGCCCTCGACAACGCCACCGGGGAGTACGTGGCCTCCCCCGACGTCACCTACAGCCCCACTCGCACCCTCAAGGCCGTCGACGCGAACACCGTTCGCTTCTTCAACGAGGCCCGCGCCGAGGCCCGCGGCGGCTACGCCACCAACGAGGCATACTTCGCCGCCGTCAACAGCTACTGCGTCACCTTCACCCGCGCGTCCGGCAACAACTTCAATGTCGTACCCTGGGGTGCCCTCGCGATCCACGGCGGATCGTGCGCGTACGACCCCACCACCTTCACCTTCACCTTCTGGTACGACTACCAGGACGGCAACACCCGCTACCGCGTCGAGGGCACGCTCACCAAATAACCGGCGCTGTCATATAGTCAATCAAAGAGGGTGTACCTTCCGGGTACACCCTCCTCTTTTCCCCCCCGTAGAGATGCGACGCCCCACATCTCCCGTTAGTAATGCTGTAGAGACGCAGCGCCTCGCGTCTCCGCGTTAGTAATGCTGCAGAGACGCAGCGCCTCGCGTCCCCGCGTTAGTAATGCTGCAGAGACGCAGCGCCTCGCGTCTCTGCGTTAGTAATGCTGCAGAGACGCAGCGCCTCGCGTCCCCGCGTTAGGATTGGCTGCATAAAAAAGATTCCTTTGAAGGGCTGCGTAGCTACCGCCCCGGACTTTCCCTTACCAAGACGGGGCTGCGTAGCTGCCCAATCTTTGTAGGCAGTAGCCTAAGGCTACTGTATTCACGCGTACTCGCATTAGGATTGGCT
>JAIROI010000074.1 GCA_031257615.1 Odoribacteraceae bacterium | reverse complement strand
AGGCACGCCACTTGCAGCCATTTTCTGCCATGTATAGAAAAGCATTTATAACGTGTAAGTTGTCGTATGTCAACTTGCCTCTATGCTTCGGAAAGCAATCAGATATCTGATCGTATTGCGCTTGTGTTATTTCCATGCACAAAGATAACTCTTTATTCTTATTTTATACTAACACACCCTAAGGCTACTGCCCAACGTCCGTACCATTCACGAAAGCGGGGATACATGAATTCCTTTTTTACGAGGCGGCCTGAGGCTGCTGCGGGGAAAGGTTAGGCCGCGAAGCGGCCTTTTTATTATTGTACCTCCTAACCGGCACCCGGTGGGTGCCGGCTATGAAGATTAGGCTGCTACGCAGCCCTTCAAAGGATTCTTTTTTGTACAGCACCCGGTGGGTGCTGCTTGTAAAGATCAGACCGCCGCGCAACCCCTCTTGACAGGGGAAATTCCGGGCGAGCAGCTCTTAAAAAACGGTTTCGCGCGCAAACAAAAGCTTCAC
Organism: Odoribacteraceae bacterium; assembly: GCA_031257615.1. Lineage (GTDB taxonomy): Bacteria > Bacteroidota > Bacteroidia > Bacteroidales > Marinifilaceae > JAIRKS01. The sequence continues at coordinate 6,413 of JAIROI010000074.1, read as the reverse complement.
CGAAGGGTCGGGGAAGGTTTCGCGAGCGAGCAACGGGAAGAATCAAATTCACAACACCCCATTGCGTGCGAGCGACGGGAAGAATCAAATTCACAACACCCCGTTGCGTGCGAGCGACGGGAAGAATCAAACTCACAACACCCCATCGCGCGCGAGCAACGAGAAGAATTAAATTCACAACACCCCGTCGCGCGCGAGCGATGGGCTACTCGGCCGAGAAATAGGGATTGATGCGCAGTTGGGCGAAGGCGAGCCAGGCGGTGCTCGCGAGCGAGATGCGGTGGTCGTAGACAAAGGGGATCACGCGGAGGGAGCCGTCCTCGTCGGAGACGGTGCTCGAGAAGCCGGTGGTCAGGCCGTCCTTGCTTGCCGCGCGGATGCTGCCGTCGGCCTCGGCGACGCTGTTCAGGTAGCGCGTCAGGCGGGTGTACTCCTCCTGCTTGTCGAGCAGGGAGGCGGCGACGGCCAGCTGCCCGACCCCTTCATTCCACACACCGTCGCGGTCAGCGTTGTAGTCGACGCCCTCGCCCACCTTAAAGGTACGTTCGATAAAGGCGTAGACGGCCTCCGGGGACCAGCGGTCGTCGGGGGTCAGCGCGAGGATTGCCCAGGTATTCGTGTCGAGGGGTCGGTTGTCGCGATTGATCGTCGTGCCGTCGTTCCCGGTGCCGGTGTAGAAGCAGCCGTTGTCGTACATTGCCAGGACGAAATCGCGGGCCTGGCGCGCGGCCTCGAGGTACTTCGCGGCCTCTTGCGGTCGGGATGTTTCGAGGATCCGGTGCAGGTGGGAGAAGGCTGAGACGAGGTCGATGTTATGCTCGGTGCTCTTGTAGGTCAGTTTCACGGTTTCTCCGTCCCATCCTTCTTCGCCGCCGGTGAATCCTCCCAGGGGGTCGTTCGCGCTGCAGCGCGTCAGCAGGTAGTTAGCCATCGTCGCGGCGGTGTTCAGGTAGGCGGTCGTTCGCGTTTTGTCGTAGACGGTCAGCAGGGCTTCGATGGCCCATGCCATCACGCCGGTATTGATGGAGGTGGCGTAGCGGTCTTCCTGCCACTGCCCGGAGGCGGTGTAGACGGTGGGCAGCATGGCAAATTCGCTGCCGCGGGCCGAGCGCCATCCAGGGAAGGAGACGGGGGTGCTGTTGACATAGGCGTTGCGGATGGGGCCGGGGGCATAGTACCGGTCGTGCTCCACGCAATAGACCAGGGCGTCGGCGATCTGCCGGGCGTGTTCCAGGTGATCGTTCTTGGCCAGGGCAATCGCGAGCAGGGCATTGTCGTAGACGTAGGCGAAATTGTTGATTGACGACCGTTCATCGTCGAGGGGCAGGACGCCGTAGGAGCGGAGGAAGCGCGGGGGGTATTGTTCCGCGGCGAAGTGGTAGACGATCTCGTCCAGGTAGAACTCCAGCGTTGCCGCGCCCGGGTTCTCCGACTGCGCGGTGACCCACCCGAAGCCGCAGGCGACGCGAGAGAGGTCCGCGCGGCTCAGGTCGATGGTATATTCATTCCATTCGCTGGCGAGGGTCACGTAGTCGCCCCCGGAGAGGAACACCTGGTCGGAGTCGCGGAAGGGCGCGTCGGTTCCTCCCAGCCCGCCCATGTAGAAGCGCACCTTCTCGCCTCCCGACTTGCCTCGCGCCTTAAAGGTAAGCTTGGTGGCGCCTCTCAGGTCGTAGCCGGTATCGTGTTGCCCGAAGTCGGGCGCGGGGGCGCTGGCGCCGGCGTCCAGTCGTCCGGTGATGAAGATAAACCCGTTCCAGTCGCCCGAGATCAGGGGGTACGCGACGCGTATGCAACTGACGCCATGAGGCGACGGTTCCCTTTCATTCATCACCGGCTCGGCCTTGCCCGAGGGGTTGAGGGCTGCCCGTTGGGTGAAGCGGGCGCAGCCGTCCCCGAAATCCCGGTAGACGACGAACTGCTTGTTCTCGTTACTTATTTCCTTTCGCAGGTAGACGAGCGCGGGAGATTCGCCGGTGATCTCCTCTTGTCCCTGATCGTTATCGTTGCCTTTTCGCGTGCAACTCGCCGCGGTCGTCGCCAGCATGACGATCGCCAGGATAGATATTCTTTTCATATCGCGATTGTTTAATTAGGCAACAAGGATAGCGATTCCGCGGCAGAAATGCAACCGGCGCGGGGAAATTTTTTTTGCTACCTTAGCGCGATCAACGAAAACGCGAGAACCATGACACTACAAGAGATCATCGACCACCTTGACGCGGAGGCCATCCTCCTCCGCCACTCGCCGGGGCAAGAAGTGAAACATGCCTTTGCCGCCGACCTGATGAGCGACGTGCTACGGCTCGACGCCAGCGAGATCATCCTGATCACGGGCCTGGCCAACCCGCAGGTCGTCCGCACCGCCGAGATGTCGGACATCACCGCCATCCTCTTTGTCAGGGACAAGGCGGTCACCGCCGAGATGATCTCCCTGGCCCGCGAGAGCGGCGTCACGCTGATTCGCTGTCGCCACAGCATGTTCAAAACCTGCGGCAAGTTGTACGCCGCCGGCCTTCAACCCGTCTTTTGACCCGTCATGGAATTTCATTACCACATCGAGGGCGGCGACTTCTCGCGGGCAGGCTCCGCCTCCAGCGAGGTCAAGAAGATACTGAAACAGTTGAACGTCGACCCGCGGGTCATCAAGCGCGTCGTGGTCGCCTTGTACGAGGCCGAGGTCAACGTCGTGGCGCACGCCCACGAGGGCAACATGACGGTGACCCTCGATCCGGGGAGCATCGAGGCGGTGGTCGAGGACAAGGGGCCGGGGATCGCCGACATCGACCTGGCCATGCAAGAGGGCTACTCCACGGCCTCGCCGAGGGTCAGGGAGATGGGATTCGGCGCCGGCATGGGACTGCCCAACATCAAGAAGAACTGCGACCGGCTCGACATCAAGTCCGTCGTCAACGCCGGGACGACCGTCAAAATGACCACCTTCTTCACAGGCTAAGTCATGGAAGAGTTCTACCACGCCCTGAAAGTCTCCCCCAAGGCATGCACCGGCTGCACGCACTGCATGGTCGCCTGCCCCACCAGCGCCATCCGCGTGCGCCAGGGGCTGGCCACCATCGACGCCGCGGCCTGCGTCGACTGCGGCATGTGCCTCAAGACCTGCCAGCGGCGGGCCATCTTCGTCGAGCAGGACGACTTCAACCGCATCTTCCACTTCAACCACCGCGTGGTCCTGTTGCCCAGCGTCGTCCTCGGACAATTCGCCGGGGAAGTCAGCGAGGAACAGATCTTCGCCGAACTGATCGCGATGGGCTTCACGCGCGTCGTCGAGACCGATCGCTCCGTCGACATCCTGGCAGGCGCCATGCGCGAGTACATGCGGACGCGCCCCCACCTCCGTCCCTTCATCTCCTCCTTTTGTCCCGCCGTCGTCCGCCTCATACAGGTGCGCTTCCCCTCGATGATCGACCACGTGATCCCCCTCAAACAGGCCCTCGACCTCTCCGCGATCCACGCCCGCAGGCAACTGGAGGAGGAAGGAGTGCCCGGCGACCAGATCGGCGTCTTCTACGTCACCCCCTGCGCCGCCAAGATCGCCGCCATCAAATCGCCCGTGGGAGAAGAACGATCGCCCGTCGACGGCGTCATCAACATGGATTTCATCTACAACAAGGTCAAAATGGGACTGACGCGCAAGGATAAAACACCCCTCCCCCGCGACGCCGGCCGCGGCTACCTCTCGCCCGAAGCCATCGCGTGGACACTCTCCGAGGGCGAGGCATCGAGCTTCGAGGGAAGATGCCTCGCCATCGACGAGATACACAACGTGATCGACATCCTCGAGAAACTCGAGAACGACGAACTGCAGGACATCGACTTCGTCGAACTGAGGGCCTGCGACCACTCGTGTGCCGGCGGCGCGCTCTCCACCAACAACCGCTTCCTGGTCATCGAGAGACTGCGATCGAGGAGCAAGGCCAGCGCCGGACGACCGCCGGAGGAGGACGAGATCGGGAAACACGCCGGCTTTCTCAGGGAGCAAGTGCTACTCCCCGGCAAGATCACCCCCCGCTCCATCGAAAAGCTCGACGAGGATACACTCGTGGCAATGGAGAAGATGCAGAAAATTCAACGCATCATGAGCATCATCCCCCGCGTCGACTGCGGGGCCTGCGGCGCGCCATCCTGCAAGGCCCTGGCGAGGGACGTGGTACAGGGGAAGGCGAAACTCAGCCAGTGCACCTTCATGCAGAAGGTGCTGGTGCAGGAAGGACTGATCACGCCCGACGAGGCCATCGAGATCGCCGAGAATACCTGGGGAAAAAACCGCTTTAATCACCACAAATAACCACCATCATGCAAGTAAAAGACATCATCCAAGCACTCCAGCTGACCCCCCGCGCCGGCGCCAACGGCCTCGACAGGGAAATCTCCGGCGGGTACGTCTCCGACCTCCTCAGCGACGTCATGGGACACGCCCGAGAAGGACAAGTCTGGATCACCATCCAGGCACACAAAAACGTCATGGCCATCGCTTCCCTCAAGGAACTGGCCGCCGTGGTGCTCGTCCGGGACAGGCTCCCCGACGAGGATACCGCCGCCGCCGCCAACGACGAGTCCATACCCGTCCTCTCCACGCCCCTCGACGCCTTCGAGGCAAGCGGACGACTCCGCGACCTGCTCCGTGAAGGCTGACCTGCATATCCACACCGTCCTCTCCCCCTGCGGCGACCTCGACATGAGCCCCCGCGCCATCGTCGCCACCGCCAGGGAACGGGGACTTGACCTGATCGGCGTCACCGATCACAACTCCACCCGACAAATCCCCGTCATCGCCCGCCTCGCCCGCCAGGCCGGCCTCCTCCTCCTGCCCGGCGTCGAGATCACCACCCGCGAGGAGGCCCACTGCCTCGCCTTCTTCCCCGACGACCGCCGCCTCGACGACTTCCAGCGATTCCTCGACGACCGCCTCCCCGACATCCCCAACGACCCCGCCCGCTTCGGCTACCAGGTCATCGTTGACGCCGACGACCTCCTGACCGGCGAGGAGCCTCGCCTCTTGATCTCGGCCCTCTCTGCCGGCGTCGAGGAGGTCGAACGCCTCGTCCATGCCCTCGACGGCCTCTTTATCCCCGCCCACGTCGACAAGTCCCGCGACAGCATCCTCTCCCAACTCGGTTTCATCCCCCCCTCGCTGCACTGCGACGCCATCGAACTCTCTCCCCGCGCCGACCCTTCCCGCTTTCTCTCCGCCCATCCCTACCTCCGCGCCCTCCCCGTAACCCGCTCCTCCGACGCGCACTACCTCCAAGACATCGGCCGCTCCTTCACCACCCTCTCCCCCCGCGACGCCTCCTTCGACGCCATCCGCGACGCCATCCGCTCCCTCCCTCCCCCCGCCTGACCACCCTTACCGTCCAATATCCCCACCCGAAAAGCGCCCGCGCCCCCAAACAATCCCCTGCCCGGATCGCCGCGCAAAAAAGAATCCCCCCCTTGGCCAGTTCACCGAATCTCGCCCGTTGTCGCGGCGCCGCGCCGACCCTCCAACTGTAATTGGAGCCTTGTCGCGGGTGCGCGAAATCTCGCGAACGAGCGTCCGATCCCTTTCGCGGGCGCGCGAAACGATGCGGACGAGCGTCCGATCCCTTTCGCGGACGCGCGAAAGGGAACGGACGAGCGTCCGCAAGCCTTCGCGGACGCGCGAAAGGGAACGGACGAGCGTCCGCGAGCCTTCGCGGACGCGCGAAAGGGATCGGACGAGCGTCCGCAAGCCTTCGCGGACGCGCGAAAAGGATCGGACGAGCGTCCGCAAGCCTTCGCGGACGCGCGAAACGGTGCCGCGGCGCGGTTCGCAGCAAGCTTTCGCCGGTAGAGACTATTCTCGCGATATGTCATATAATAGAATTGTCCAACCATTATAAATAGAACGCTATGATTACGCTACCAGGAGTTGATCCCATGATGATCGCAAACAATCTCGAGCCGTATGAACCTACCCACCCGGGCTGGTTACTAAAGATAGAGATTGAGCACCGTCGTATCTCCCGGCACAAGCTTGCCGATATGATAGGCGTTGACTACAAGACGGTCCACGAGAGACGTCGCGTGGACGCTGAATTTGTCGTGCTTGCTGCCGCCGCATTAGATGTCAGCGCCAATCTATTCATTGCACTTCAAACCGATTACGACACGCTCACTGCCAAAAGAAACAACGAAATCATAGCTCGCGTTGCCAAAATCAAAGAAGCCAACGCTCGCGTCAACAAGAACACCGCGATGACTCGCTTCGATAACACCCCCGCAGGCCTCCCCGTCCCCGCCGTAATGTAGGGATACCCCAACCATGATTACCATCGAGGGTGGCGACTCCATGATGATCGCCAATAATTTAGAACCTTACGAACCCACCTACCCAGCATCGTGCAAGGCCGTGTAGCTACCTTATTTTTCTT
>JAIROI010000071.1 GCA_031257615.1 Odoribacteraceae bacterium | reverse complement strand
GAGCGTCCGCGAGCCTTCGCGCAACCCGCGAAACGTTCCGGACGAGCGTCCGCGAGCCTTCGCGGAGGCGCGACAGAAGTAAAACAGAGAATTTCAAACAATCGTTTTATTAACAACTTGAATCTGCAATCATGGAAGGAAGAGTATTAATTCGAATTTCATTCAACCGCATGCGCCACGAGACCATCGTGCGCGTGGGAAGTGACATCTACGTCATCGCCGGGAAGATCGGCCCTGGCGCCATCGGGATCAAGGCCCTCTGGGACGAGCTAAAAACCATCCTCGACAGCCTGAACATCCACCTCGACCAAATCCACAAGAGCGCCATCACCGTGGAGATCGAGGGGCAGGATCATCGCCGCCGCGAGCTGTATCGCGGTTTGTCGGCCGCGATACGCGCGTTCCTGCACCACCCCGACCCGGAGAAACACGCCGCCGCCACGCGGCTCGCAATCGTCCTCGACCGCTACGGGGACGTCTCCAAGAAAACCTACGACGACGAGAGCGCCGCCATCGACGACCTCGTAAAGGAACTCTACGCGCCGGTCAACGCCCCGCTGGTCATATTGCTGGGCGTCGGCGAGTGGGTGACGCTGCTCTCCAGCGCCAACGCGGCGTTCGTCAACCTGATGGTCGAGCGCTACGAGGAGGTAAACCGGCACCACGACCCGATGAGGGTGGCCCGCGTGCCGCTCGAGAACGTGCTGCAGAAGATCGTCCGGCGCGTGGAGTCGATCGTCGAACTTAACGGCATCGATTTCACCCCCGAACTCGCCACCTTCGTGCAGGAGTATAACGCGATCGCCAGCCGCTACAAGCACATCATGGCGCAGGAAGAAGGCCGCCGCAAGGCACATCATGCCGACGACGACGCGACCGACGACGACAACGACGTTGTAGAGGAACAGTAACAGTAGATAGTAGGTAGTAGAGTGTAGAGTGTAGAGTTTATATAGAAAAGCGGTCTGCTCCTGCCGCCCTACCCAGAAAGGAGCAATTTCGTGTTGCGTATCAATCGCACAAGTGTTTTCTGTCGGGGGGCTGCCGCGAGGCGGCCCCCCGTTTTTTTATTCCCCTGCTCCCCCCTCCCTTTTTAATCGGATTCTTTTTTATCACGCGGCAGCCTGAGGCTACCTCGAAAGGGGTAGGCAGCTACGCAGCCGAGAACAAATAGACTTCGTTCTATACAGTAGCCTTAGGCTACTGCCTACAAAGATTGGGCAGCTACGCAGCCCTTCAAAGGTCTTTGTTTTACGCGGCAGCCTGAGGCAGCCGCGGGAAAAAGGTGAGGCAGCTACGCAGCCAATCCTCCCGCAAGGTCGCGTGGATACAGTAGCCTAAGGCTGCCGCGAACAGCGGTAAAGACAGCGCGAACAGGGGCTTGGCGATGTTTAATGACGAATTTCACCCGCGCGGGATATTCCTGATCGGCACGGGCGGCATCCCCATCGAGCAATTTCTGAGCATGAACCCCTCGGAGTTGTTTAAACTCTGCTAACTACACTCTAAAAAAAAGCTTACTTTCGCGGCGGCTTTGTCGATGAGCGGCAAAGGGGGATTTAACGAAACGATCATGAGCGAAGAAAATATTGTATTATCACGCGTGGCCATCGGGACGGTCGCCAAACTGAATCACCGGCAATACCTGCCGGTGATCGAGCGGTGCGGGGGCGCGGAAGGCTTCTTCCGGGAAAAAGAAAAGGCCGTCGCGATGGCGTTCGGCGAGTGCGGGGTGGAGGCGGTGAAACTGGCGCGAGGAGAATGGTTGAAGCAAGCAGAGAAGGAGCTAACGTTCATGCAGCGAGCGGGCGTTCGCTGCTGCTACATCCAGTCGGAGAACTACCCCCGGCTGCTCAAACACTGCGCGGACGCTCCCCTGGTGATCTTCTACAAGGGCGCGCTGGAAGCCTCGGAGTCCAAGATGCTCGCCATCGTGGGGACGCGCAAGGCGTCGGAACGGTGCAAGGCGCGCGTGGAATCGTTCGTCAAGCAAATCGCGGAGATGCACTACAGCCCCGTTATCGTGAGCGGCTTAGCCTACGGCATCGACGTGTCTGCCCACCAGGCGGCGTTGCATCACGGGCTGGTGACGCAAGCCGTGATGGGCCACGGGCTACACACCCTCTACCCGGCGCCGCACCGCGGGATCTCCGAGAAGATCCTCGAGCGCGGCGGCTGCCTGATCAGCGAGTACCCCTCCTCCGCGCCCATCCTCCCGTCGAACTTCCTGCAGCGCAACCGGATCATCGCCGGGATGAGCGAGGCCGTGCTGGTGGCCGAATCGGCTATCCGCGGGGGCGCCATGTCCACGGCCCGCCAGGCCTTCTCGTACGACCGGAGCGTGATGGCCATCCCCGGTCGGCCGGACGATCACCTGTCGTCGGGGTGCAACCTCCTGATCAAGGAAAACCTGGCGCAATTGGTCGAGGACGCTGCCGACGTGCTGCGCGCGCTGGGCTGGGAGACGCGCGCGTCCCGTCCTGTCCCGGTATCGCTGGACCTGTTCGCCGCGCCGGAGCAAGAGGAACGCGTGACGCGCGTCCTGCGCGAGCAAGGCGAGCAACACCTCGACCGCCTCTGCCAGCTGACCGCCATCCCGCTCCCGGAATTGACGCCGCTGCTCCTGAAGCTGGAACTGGAAGGGGTGGTCGTCCCGCTGCCCGGGAAACACTACGCGCTGGCATGAGGGCTGCTATCGATTTATAAACCGGGCAGGGGGCGACGGTTTCAGATTACACGCGAATCCTTTTTTTTCGTTACAAATTAAGTCCGGGAAATGTTGCGGGATACATGACAAAAGCATACTTTTGGGGCGTTTTAAAACCAAAGATGAAGACAATAAAACCCTATTAATCGCGTAAAATCACATCAGAATGAAACCAGAAATCAACGAATTCATGGAAGCCTTAAAGGCTAAAACCGTTGGAGAAACCGAATTTCACCAGGCAGTGGAAGAAGTAGTCGAGACTGTCTGGGATACCTACCAGGCCAACCCCAGGTACAAGGCCAACAAGATCCTCGAAAAGATGGTCGAGCCGGAGCGCGTCGTCATGTTCCGGGTGCCCTGGATCGACGACAGGGGCGAATTCCAGATCAACCGCGGCTACCGCGTCCAATTCAACAGCGCCATAGGCCCCTACAAGGGCGGCCTGCGCTTCCACCCCTCCGTGACCCTCGGCGGCCTTAAATTCCTGGGCTTCGAGCAAACCTTCAAGAACTCCCTCACCACGCTCCCCATGGGCGGAGGCAAAGGCGGTTCGGACTTCAACCCCAAGGGCAAATCCGACAACGAAGTGATGCGCTTCTGCCAAAGCTTCATGACGGAACTCTGCAAACACATCGGCCCGGACACCGACGTCCCCGCCGGCGACATCGGCGTGGGAGGCCGCGAAATCGGCTACCTGTACGGCCAGTACAAACGCGTGCGCAACGAATTCACCGGCGTGCTCACCGGCAAGTCGCGCGAGTTCGGCGGGTCGCGCATCCGGCCGGAAGCCACCGGGTACGGCGCCGTCTACTTCTGCCAACACATGCTTGCCGAACGCGGTGAACATCTGGCCGGCAAAACCGTCGCCCTCTCCGGATTCGGAAACGTCGCCTGGGGCGCCGCCCAGAAACTCCTCCAGCTGGGAGCGAAAGTCGTCGCCATCTCCGGCCCCGACGGCTATATCCTCGACGAAAAAGGCCTCACACAGGAGGGCGTCGACTACATGCTCGAACTCCGGGCCAGCAACAACGACGTGGTCGAACCCTACGCGGAGCGATTCAACGCCAAATTCTTCGCCAGGAGAAAACCCTGGGAAGTGGCCTGCGACATCGCCTTCCCCTGCGCCATCCAAAACGAACTGAACGAGGAAGACGCCAAGACGCTCGTCGCCAACGGCTGCACCACCGTCGTCGAAACCTCCAACATGGGATGCACCGCCGAGGCCGCCAAATACCTCAACGAGCGCGTCAGCTTCGCTCCCGGTAAAGCCGCCAACGCCGGCGGGGTCGCCGTCTCCGGTCTGGAGATGAGCCAGAACTCCATGCGATACAGCTGGACCGCTGAAGAGGTCGACGCCAAGCTGGGACAGATCATGAAAGACATCCACGACACCTGCGCGAGGTACGGGAAAACAGGCAACAAGATCGACTACATCAAGGGAGCCAACATCGGCGGCTTCATCAAAGTAGCCGAGGCCATGTGCGCCCAGGGACACGTCTAACGCGCTCCCGGCGACAACAACCGCCAACGGGCTGCCCGGGTCTCCCGGGCAGCCCTTTTCCAAAACACCAACAGCATGTTTATAGACACCCACTCCCACCTCTACGTCGCCGAGTTCGACAACGACCGGGAAGCCGTCATCGAGCGAGCGCTGGCTGCCGGCGTCGCGCGCGTCGTCCTCCCCGACATCGACGCGACCACCCGCGAGGCCGAACTCCTCCTCGCCGACCGCTACCCCGAAATCATGATCCCCCTCCTCGGCATCCACCCCACTTCCATCAACGACAACTATAAAAAAGAACTCGCCGCCCTGGAAAAAAGCCTTAAACAGCGCCCGCCCGGCGGGATCGGCGAGTGCGGCGTCGACCTCTACCGGGACAAGACCTATTATAAAGAACAAATCGCCGCCTTCGAGTGGCAACTGCACGCCGCGCGCTCCCTCAACCTCCCCGTCATCATCCACTCCAGGGAATCGCTGCCCGAACTCTTCGCCGTCCTCAAACGCCAACACCATAACATGAAAGGCATCTTCCACTGCTTCCCCGGGAACACCGAAGACGCCCGCCGCGCCATCGACCTCGGATTCCTCCTCGGCGTCGGGGGCGTCGTCACCTTCAAAAACGCTACCACCGCCACCGTCGTCCGCGACGTTGACCTCCAACACCTCGTCCTCGAGACCGACGCCCCCTACCTCGCCCCCGTCCCCCACCGCGGCGCCCGCAACGAAAGCGCCTACCTCCCCCTTGTCGCCGGGAAAATCGCCGAAATCAAGGGCGTCGAACCCAGCGCCATCGCCGACGCCACCACCCGCAACGCCTCCCGGCTCTTCTCCCTCGAACACTAAATCCCCTCGCGCGTGAAAAAATCCGTCCTCATCATCTACACCGGAGGCACCATCGGCATGGTCAACGACCCCGAAACAGGCATCCTCTGTCCCTTCAACTTCGACCAGATCACCCTCGAAGTCCCCGAAATCCGCGAGTTCGACTTCAAAATCGACCACTACACCCTCCCCGAACTCATCGACTCCTCCAACCTCAGCCCGCGACTCTGGGTAGACCTCTGCCGCGTGATCCTCGAACACCACGAGCAATACCACGGGTTCGTCATCCTCCACGGCACCGACACCATGGCCTACTCCGCCTCCGCCCTCAGCTTCATGCTCGACCGCCTCGGCAAACCCGTCATCTTCACCGGATCCCAGCTCCCCATCGGCAAAATCCGCACCGACGGCAAGGAAAACCTCATCGCCGCCCTCGAGATCGCCGCTGCCGGCGACCCCGGCCACCCGATCGTCCCCGAGGTGTGCATCCTCTTCGGCGACCGCCTCTTCCGAGGCAACCGCGCCACCAAAATCAACGCCGAGAGCTTCGACGCCTTCCAGTCATTCAACTACCCCCCCCTCGCCGAGATCGGCATCCGCGTCCACTACAACCGCGACGCCATCCTCCCCCTCCCCCGCTCTCCCCTCCCCCCCACTGCCTTCTACAACCTCGACGCCCGCGTGGCCATCCTCAAGGTCTTCCCCGGACTCGGCGCCGACGTCATGGAAGCCATCATCTCCGTCCCCGGACTCCGCGGCATCATCCTCGAAACCTACGGATCGGGCAATGCCCCCACCCACCCCGGATTCCTCGACAACATCCGCGCCGCCCTCGCCCGCGGCATCGTCATCTACAACGTCACACAGTGCGCCGGCGGGAGCGTCGCCATGGGACAATACGAGACCAGCCGCGAACTCCTCCGCTCCGGCGTCATCAGCGGTCGCGACATCACCACCGAGGCCGCCCTCTGTAAAATGATGCACGTCCTCGGCAAATGCACCTCCATCGGCGAAATCAGAACTCAACTCAACAGCAACCTCCGCGGGGAAATCACCCCGGACAAGTAAGTAGCCCGCGCGCGCGACAGACGGCCGGAAATTAATTTCCGACCAGCAACGCGCGGTTGAAAGGGCGCGGAGAATTTAATTCCGACTAACAACACGTTGTTGAAAGGCTGCCGGGAATTTGATTCCCCCTTTCAACACGTTATTGAAAGGGTGCGGAGAATTTCATTCCGACTAACAACACGTTGTTGAAAGGGTGCGGAGAATTTAATCCCGATTATCAACACGTCATTGCAAGGCCGCCAAGAATTTAATTCCGACCTTCCGCCCTCCGCGGAAGGTCGCTTTTTAATTTTCTACCGCGTCGCGCAAGGCCATGTAGTCGCCTCCACGGATATTCCCTTACCAAAACGGGGCTGTGTGGCAGCCCAATCTTTGTAGGCAGTACCCTAAGGGTACTGTATAGCGTGTAGCCTAACCAAGACGAGGCTGCGTAGCTGCCTAACATTTACCCGCGGTAGCCTTAGGCAACCGCGAAGAAAGGTGAGGCAGCTACGCAGCCTATCCTAACGCAAGCGCGCGTTAATACAGTAGCCTTAGGCTACTGCCTACAAAGATTGGGCAGCTACGCCGCCCCGTCTTGGTAAATAAATATGTTACATCTCCTCTCCCGTACATGGAACGGTCGGCATCAAATTGAATCCCCAATACCAACGCGTTGTTGAAAGG
>JAIROI010000044.1 GCA_031257615.1 Odoribacteraceae bacterium | reverse complement strand
AAAATAACCGGGATCCTTCTTTCGAAAGATTCCGGCGTGCGTTGTGTCTCTGTCTTGCGGCAGAGGAGATTTCCGATCGTTCTTGCAAACTCTTCGCATCCCAATCGTATATGTCGTATGCGTATGCCATCATTTAATTTTACGTGACAAATGGATTCCGATTTCTGCGGGCGAATGTAGCCTAAGAGTTTCAATTTCACAATAGGTGACAACAAATTCTGTCAAACTTTTTTCTGCGCCCCACTTTTTTAACATATCTCCCCCGCGTCTGCCATCTTCCGAACAAGTCATCCGACCTACATTTACCCCAACCGCACCTATATATAATAAGGAGTAATCGGATTCTTTTCTACGCGGCAGCCTGAGGCAGCTGCGCCCAAAGGTGAGGCAGCTACGCAGCCCTTCAAAGGATTCTTTGTCTATGCGGCAGCCTGAGGCGGCCGCAGGGAAAGGTTAGGCAGCTACGCAGCCAAGAATACATGGCCTTCGTTTTATACAGTAGCCTTAGGCTACTGCCTACAAAGGTTGGGCAGCTACGCAGCCCTTCAACGGATTTTGTTTTACGCAGCAGCCTGAGGCAGCCGCGCACAAAGGTGAGGCAGCTACGCAGCCTATCCCAACGCGAGTACGCATGAATACAGTAGCCTTAGGCTACTGCCTACAAAGATTGGGCAGCTACGCAGCCCCGTCTTGGCAAGGAGAAGTCCGGGACGGAAGCTATGCGGCCCTTTAATGGACTTTGTTTTACGGCAGCCTTAGACAGCCGCGAATAAAGGTTAGGCCGCTCTGCGGCCTTTTTATTATTGTACCTCCTGACCCGGCACCCGATGGGTGCCGGCTATGAAGATTAGGCTGCTATGCAGCCAATCCTAACGCGAGTACGCGTGAATACAGTAGCCTTTGATGGTATCGAGGCTATCCGCGATTTCTTGGATCGGAGGCGGGTTGATGCGTCTCGCGAGAGCTGTTCGAGGGGCTATTCGCGGGTGGACTTTTCCGATGCCTCCAGCGCGCGGAGGATCGTGTCGAAGTCAAAGCCGCGGCTGGATAGGAAACGGAATAACTTGGCCTTGCGCTTGCGCGGGTCGTCTTCCTTGAGGCGGGCGCTCTTCTGTTGAAGGAGTTGCAGACAGGTGTCGTCCTGGTTGACGTCCGCGTTGTCGAGGGAGTCGAGGGCGCGAGAGATTGTCTCCGGGGGGAGTTGATGTCGTCGCAGGGCTTGTTCGATCTTGAGTCGTCCCCAGCGTTTAAAGCGGTGTTGATCGCGGGCGTAGGCGGTCGCGAAGCGTTCGTCGTCAATGAAGTGATTGGATTTGAGGTAGGCCATGCAGGAGTCGACATCCTCCGGCGTTAGCTCGCGACGGAGCAGCCAGGCGCGGGCCTCGTGACTGGAATGTTCCCGGCGACTACACCGGGCAGCGATGATTTGCAGTGCTTTCGTGGTATTCATGTTGTTTCACTTTGCTTTCTCGCACCTCACCATGCGTTCTTTTCCAAAGAGATCTCGCCGCACCGCGACGCGCGGGTATCCCGCTGCCTGTAGCAGGGCGACGACGCGGGAGCCAAGGGCTTCGTTGATTTCGAAGAAGATGAGGCCACCGGGGAGGAGGTGGCGACGGGCGAAGGCGGCGATGACGCGGTAGAAGAGCAGGGGATCGGCGTCCGGGACAAAAAGCGCGCGGTGAGGCTCGTGCAGCAAGACGCGGTCGGACATGAAGGCGCGCTCGGAGTGCCTGACGTATGGCGGGTTGCTGATGATCGCGTTATAGGGTGGCCAGCTCCATTTCTGGTAGCGGGTGATGTCGCGGGTCATGAAGGTCGCGGTGACATTGTTCAGGCGGGCGTTTGCTCTTGCCTGGCGGATAGCGGTGGCGGAGAGGTCGATCCCGTGCACCTCGACGCCGGGGAAGCGGGCGGCAAGGGAGATAGCGATGCACCCGCTCCCGGCGCCGACGTCGAGCAGTCGATCGCCCGCTTGCAGCGCGGCGGATTCCGCGGCCCACTGCACCAGTTCTTCCGTTTCTGGCCTGGGGATGAGGGTGTGGCTATTCAGGTGGAAGGTATGTCCGGCGAACTCGGTTTCTCCCATCGCGTACTGGTAGGGCACTCCGGCCTTCAGTCGTTCGATGACCTCCAGAAATTTATTCGCGGCGTCCTCCGGCAGGGGTTCGTGTTTTCTCAGATGAATGTCTACCTTTGTATACCGGAAAAGCGCCCGGGAGATGATCGCGCAGAGAAACCGCGTCTCGTTCTCGTCGTAGATCGCTCTCAGCTCGCGTGTCGCGTGCGCGTGTAACCGGAATATCGTATTCATGATGCAAAGGTAAGGAATTAGATGGATTGGAAAATCTTCGCGATATACGCGCTCGCCCTCCTGTATATCACCACGGTGACGGGGATCGCTTTCAAGATTGTCCTGGAAAACCGCAACCCGGTGAGGACGCTGGCCTGGATGCTGGTGTTGATCCTGTTGCCGCTGGCGGGAATGGTACTTTACTTCTATTTCGGCACGAATTACAGGAAGGTGAAGATGTTCTCGATGAAGGAGCTGGGGGACTTCAAGTGGCTACAATACATGAGCGAGGACCAGAAACAACGCGTCAAGAAGGCGGAGTTCCTGAAGAAGGAAGACATGGAGTCTGCCCGCCGCCTGATGACCCTACTCCTTAACAACAGCAAGGCGCTCCTGTCCAGGTACAACTCCCTGGAGGTGCTCAACAACGGCGAGGAGACCTTCCAGGCCATCTTCCGGGCCATGAGCAAGGCCAAGCGCTACATCCATCTTGAATATTACATCATCGAGGAGGGAGAGCTGGGTAACCGCCTGAAAGAGTTGCTGACGCGAAAGGCGCGCGAGGGCGTCGAGGTGCGCTTAATCTACGACGGCGTCGGCTGTTGGCGACTGTCCAGAAGGTTTATCTCGGAGCTGCGTCGGGCGGGGGTACAGGTCTACCCCTTTCTCCCCGTGCACTTTCCGTTGCTCACGGGCAAGGCGAATTACCGCAACCACCGGAAGATTGTCGTGATCGACGGGGAGACGGGTTTCCTCGGCGGGCTAAATTTCGCCGACCGTTACCTGCGCGGACTGCCCGGCATCGGCATGTGGCGGGACACGCATCTGAAAATTAAGGGTGAAGCGATTGTTTCCCTGCACCTCGTGTTCCTGACGGACTGGTATTTCGCCTGTCGGGAGTTGCTCTTGGACAAGGAGGAGTACCTGCCGACGAAGCGCGTGGACGGCAACGTGGTGGTACAGGTCGTATCCTCCGGGCCGGACAGCGACTGGACCTCTATCCAGCAGGCCTACTTCACGTTGATCAACATGGCGACCAAGTACGTCTTTATCTCCACCCCTTATTTTATGCCCGGGGAGACGACCGTCAATTGCATGAAAACGGCGGCCATGAGCGGCGTGGACGTGCGGTTGATGATCCCGCACAAGTCCGATTCGGCGCTGACCTACTGGTGCACGCGTTCGTACGTGGAGGAATTGCTGGTGGCCGGCGTGCGGGTGTTTCATTACAAGAAGGGCTTCAACCACAGCAAGGTAATTGTCACCGACGGGCTGATCGCCAGCGTGGGAACCGCGAACATGGATCTCCGCAGTTTTGAACAAAATTTCGAGCTGAATCTCATTATCTACGACCGCGGCGTCAGCAAGAAGCTCGCGACCGATTTTCTTACCGACCTGGACGCGAGCGAGGAAATCAATCTACATCAATGGAAGTTCCGCTCCAAGAAAGAGAAAATCAAGGAGTCCGTCGCGCGCCTCTTTGCCCCGTTGCTCTGACGCGCGCGGCGGCGGGAGAAAAGAAAAAGAGGCTGTTCGTTTGTCGAACAACCTCTCGTGAACTCGGCGGGAGTCGAACCCACAACCTCTTGGGCCGTAACCAAGTGCTCTATCCATTAAGCTACGAGTCCTTCTCTACTCTGGCGCGACAAATGTATGGCGAATAGTTGAATCGCGCAAACATTTCGCGTAATAAATTTTGTCGCGCGTCGTTGCAGGGAGTCGTCGGCGGGCTGACGTGCTTGCGCGTTTTGTGATTTTAGTCGTACCTTTGGCCCGTTCATACAAATAGATCATGATGGATATCGAGCAGGATTACAGGAGTACAGAGTACTTTAACGAGGAGAAAACAGCGCTGTTGAGCCACCATTACCGGGAGATCATCCGGCTGTTGGGGGAGGATGTCGAGCGCGAAGGACTAAAGGCAACTCCCTCGCGCGTCGCCAAGTCCATGCAGTTCCTCACGAAGGGTTACGCGCAGGACCCGGCAGAGATCCTGCGATCGGCCCTCTTCAGGGAAAACTACCGGCAGATGGTGATTGTGAAGGATATCGAAATTTATTCCCTCTGCGAACACCACCTGCTACCCTTCTTCGGGAGGGCGCACGTGGCCTACATTCCCAATGGCTACGTCACCGGCCTGAGCAAGATCGCCCGCGTGGTCGAAGCCTTCGCCAGACGGCTGCAGCTACAGGAGCGCCTGACGCACGATATAAAGAGGTGCATCGACGAAACCCTCAACCCGCTGGGTGTAGCGGTAGTCATTGAAGCGCAGCACACTTGCATGGTCATGCGCGGCGTGCAGAAGCAACATTCGGTGACCACCACCTCCGACTTCAGCGGCGCGTTCGAGAAGTTGGCCACGCGGGAGGAGTTTATCCGGCTAATCAGTAACAAATTTCACTAACTAATAGAGTATGATATGAAAAGAGCATTTGTATTTCCGGGACAGGGCGCCCAGTTCACCGGCATGGGCCAACACCTTTACGAGTCCTCTCCCAGTGCCAGAAGAATGTTCGAACGGGCCAACGATCTGCTTGGATTCCGCCTTACCGACCTGATGTTCAGCGGGACGTCTGAAGAGTTGAGGCAGACGCGGGTGACTCAGCCGGCGATTTTCCTCCACTCGGTGGTACTGGCGGCCTCTCTCGAGGAGCGGCCGGCGATGGTAGCGGGTCATTCCCTGGGCGAATTTTCCGCCCTGGTGGCCAACGGAACGCTTTCTTTCGAGGACGGGTTGCGATTGGTGAGCGCGCGCGCCATGGCAATGCAGAAGGCTTGTGGATTAGTGCCTTCGACGATGGCTGCCGTGCTGGGACTTCCCGACGAAGTGGTAGAAGAGGTGCTGTCGGGGATAGATGAAGTCGTCGTGACGGCCAATTACAACTGTCCCGGTCAGCTCGTGATTTCCGGCACGCGCGAAGGCATTAACATGGCCGCGGAGCGCTTGAAAACAGCTGGCGCAAAGCGCGTATTGCCGCTCAGTGTCGGCGGGGCGTTCCACTCGCCGTTGATGGAGCCGGCGCGACAAGAATTGGCTGCAGCGATCCGGGAGACCCCGTTCGCCACACCTATTTGTCCGGTGTACCAGAATGTTGACGCGCTACCGGTAACAGATCCCGCCGCGATCCGGCAGAAGTTAATCGACCAGTTAACAGCTCCCGTACGCTGGACGCGGAGCGTGCAGAATATGGTATCTGACGGAGCCACAGCCTTCCTGGAGATCGGGCCGGGCAAAGTGCTCCAAGGGTTAGTGGCAAAAATAGCCCCCGGCGCGGAAACTGCCGGAATCGAATAACCCGGAAGCGCGGCCCGCATGAAAAAATGATTTTTTGACTCTCCGTCGAGATATTATCGCTACCTTTCTCTCACATTTTAAGCGACGAGTATGTTGGAAAAGAACAGAAAACGACGGATGCTTCAGCATCTCCTGAAGATCGGTATCATACTGATCATCAGTGCGACTATTGTCCTACTTCTCCCGAAAATCAGTGGCTTCGACTACACCTACCAGCAAGGAATGCCCTGGCTCCACGAGACCCTGGTCGCTCCCTTCGACTTCCCTATCCACAAGACTGCCGAGGAGTTAAAGGCCGAGGGCGAGAGGATCGCGCGGGAGCATCCTCCGATTTTTTACCAGGTGGAGACGGTCATGCCGGTGCAAGTCAACCGCCTAAACGATCGCCTGGGCAAGTCGCAACCCGCCGCGGAGGTCGCCGCGGAGTTGCAGAGGATCTACGAGAAGGGAATCATTCTTCTCCCCGGGGAGTTGCAACAGCAGGAGGTCAAGACGATTACGGTAGTGCGGAATCATCTCGCCCGGGAGGAGGATTTCAATCAACTCTACACGCTGAAGAACGCCTATTCCGCGCTGGTCGATTTTATCAACAGCCTGAATTTGTCCAAGGAAGCCAAGAAGGAGTTGATCGACATGAATCTCAATGACTACTTGAAGCCAAATCTGGTTTACGACAAGCAGAAGACGCATTTGTCGCTGGAGAACAGGCTAAAAGAAATGAACCACGTACGCGGTATGGTGCATCGGGGCGAAACGATCATCTCGAAAAACGAGTGGGTTTCTCCCGAAAAGTACATCATCCTCGAGTCTTTCAGGATCGAACAAACAACAGCTACCGGTTCTTCACGCGCCAAATGGTTGATATCGATTGCCCAAACGATCCTCACGTTAATCGCGCTGGCGAGCTTTTCGATCTTTCTCTATTTTTCGAGGAAGCGGCTATTCTATAACAACAGGGATTTCGTTTTTCTCCATTGTATGTTCTTACTCACAGTACTTATGGGGATTTCCGGCCACTCCTTGCACTTGCACACCTTCTTGATTCCCGTACTTTTTTTCCCCATCATCGTCAATATCTTGTTTGGCAGTCGCGCGGCGCTATTCCTCTTGCTGGGCGCCGTCCTACTGCTTTCCTACCTGGCTCCCAACAGTTACATGTACGCTTTCATGCAGTTAGCCGGAGGAATTGTCTCCATCTACAGCCTCTCGCACCTGCAACGCCGCGGCCAACTTTTCCTCGCGGTCACCCTGATCCTGGCCATATACGCGCTCGTGTACTGCGCGTTCACCCTGATACAGCGCGGCGCTTTTGCCGCGGGCGATCTGGTGGCCCTGGCGGCCTTAATCGGAAACGCGTTGCTCCTGTGTCTCACCTATCCAGTGCTTTACCTGTTTGAAAAGCTCTTCGGGTACACGTCGGAGATCAGTCTCATCGAATTTTCTAACCCGAATCATCCCCTGCTACGGCTCTTGACAAAACGTGCGCCGGGCACGTTTCAACATTCTCTCATGGTTGCCAATCTCGCGGAGGAGGCCGTCTATCACATCGGGGGAAGTCCGCTGTTGGCGCGCACAGGCGCACTGTATCACGACATTGGGAAGACACACGACCCAATCATGTTCATCGAGAACCAGAGCGGGGGTGCCAATCCGCACGCCTCTCTCGATTATGACGAGAGCGCGCGGATCGTCATCGGACATGTCGCGCAAGGCGTTGAATTGGCACATAAACACAACCTGCCGGAGGCCATCATTAACTTCATCCGCACGCATCACGGAAAAAGTAAAGCCAAGTATTTCTATGTCTCCTACAAAAATAAATATCCTGACAGGCAAGTGGATGAAGCGGCTTTCACTTATCCCGGACCCGATCCCGGTAGCAGGGAGTGCGCGGTGGTGATGATGGCTGACGCGGTCGAGGCAGCCTCTCGCACCCTGGAGATCAAAAACGAGGAGAACATCAGCAGGTTGGTTAACGAGTTAATCGACAATCAGCTGAAGGAGGGGCGATACAATAACGCGGATATCACTTTCAGGGACATCGCCACCGTCAAGCGCGTCTACACGGAACAACTCGTTACAATCTACCACGCGCGGGTCACCTACCCGAAGCTGGAAAATGATAAATAGTCAGCCCACTATCCCTTCCAGACAGTCACTTTTTACTGACAGTCCGCCGGTGTAACCTTCACGATACCAGCTCCCGGATTTCCCGGTAGAGGGCGTCGCTTACCGGGCATAGCGGAAGTCGTAACTGATTGGTTTCGATGATTCCTCGCGCGTGTAGCGCGGCCTTCACCCCCGCCGGGTTTCCTTCCTGGAAAAGAAGCTTGTATAATCCGCGCAATTGATGATGTATCTCTCTTGCTTCCATAAAGTCATCCTCCAGCGCCCGGTGTATCATCGATACACATTCATCCGGCAGCGCATTGGCAATAACAGATATAACCCCTTCCGCCCCAATGGAAACGAATGGAAGGGCCAGTGCGTCGTCTCCCGACAAAAGTAAAAAGTCCGCCGGTTTCTCCGCCGCGATAGTCGTCGCTTGTTCAAAGTTCCCAGACGCCTCCTTCACCGCTATGATATTTTCAAAATCGTTCGCCAGGCGCAACGCGGTGTCGGCGTTGATATTCACAGAGCATCTGCCGGGCACGTTGTACAAGATTAGCGGAAGCGGAGTGCGCTCGGCAATGGCCCTGAAATGGAGATACAAACCTTCCTGCGTGGGTTTGTTATAATACGGAGCGACTGTCAGGATCGCGTCCCCGTGTCGCAGGTAGGGCAGTAACTGCAACTCTTCCAATATTACAGCCGTGTTATTTCCCCCGACGCCGATTACGATAGGTAATCTCCCGTCGTTTTGTTCCGCTACAATTTCAACGACCCGCTCTCGCTCGCTTTTGGAGAGTGTCGCTGCCTCTGATGTGGTTCCGAGGGCCACGAGGTAGTCCACTCCGCCGCCGATCACGTGGTCAACCACCGCGCGCAGAGACGCTTCATCCACGCGGCCGTTTTCGTCAAACGGGGTAACCAACGCCACCCCAACTCCTGAAAATTTTTTCATGGTAGATTAATAGGCTTTTATTTGTTTCAACAATTCGTTCAGGCGTCTCCATAATTCCTCCACTTCAGTAATCCCCTCGAAGACTATATCGCATTGAAATCCACTACGTTCTATGCCGATCTTACATTTGGCCGCGGAGCATCTCAACAGGTAGTCGCCGACGCTGTCCGCGTCGCGAGAGAGGTCTACCAGCAGGTCATAAGGGAAGTGAATGATCTCCTGGAGTCGCGCGTTCGCGAGTTTACCCGCGAGAGAGACGTCATCTTCGCTCATGTAGATGGCTTTTTTGACTTCGCCTGTCCCGGCGGGGTCTGTCGCTCCTCGAAAGAGCAGCGTATCCACTTTCATTTTCTTCTCCAGCGCGCTCCGTAATTTTTGGATCTCTGCTGCAGACCGCTCTCCTTCGATGCAGAACAGCAGGCAAGTACGCGCTGTCTCGAAATTTTGGAAAGACGCCTCTCGTTCTTCCGTTGCCGGTTTTCTGGCCAACCTGTTTCTTTTTAGATTCCTCT
Organism: Odoribacteraceae bacterium; assembly: GCA_031257615.1. Lineage (GTDB taxonomy): Bacteria > Bacteroidota > Bacteroidia > Bacteroidales > Marinifilaceae > JAIRKS01. Next base: position 11,641 of record JAIROI010000044.1, on the reverse strand, counting down.
TGAAATTATCAAACATAGCACAAGTTTCATTTGTGTAAACATCCGCCACAAAAGTAACTATAAAAAAAGCATTTTCGTACCCTTGTTAGTTTTAAACGGGTTCAATATTCAGATGTACAAAAGGACTGCGGGAGACGAGACGTTAATGGGCTGGATACAATGAAGAGGATGTGCGAAAATGGTGAGGGGAAGATAAACCCAAATGTGCATTAGGTTGAATCTTCGGGGAAAAGGAGTTGGGGACGTGGGAGTGCGAATCAGAGAGAAGAGAGGAGTTCGTTAAAGAAGCGGTTGATGAGGTGGGGGTCGAGGAAGGCTGGGAAGATGAAGCCGTAGAGGGCGCCGTAGAAATGGGCGTTGTGGTTGATGTTGTCGCCGCCCCGGCGCGCCATGTAGTGGCAATAAAACAGGTAGCAGACGCCGAAGAGAATGCCGGGGATGGGGATCGCGGCAAAGAGGTAGATGCGAGACCAGGGGTCTAAAAAGATCGCCGAGAACAGGACGGCAGAGACCGCGCCGGACGCGCCCACGGAAAGATAAGAGGAGTTGTCGCGACGCTTCAGGAGGTCGTAGCAAGAGGCGATCACCATACCGCCCAGGTAAAGAAGAAGGAAAGAAAGGCCGTTGTCGCCAAGGTCAAAGAAAGCGGCCTCGATGTAAGCGCCGAAGGAGTAGAATGTGAACATGTTCACGAAGAGATGCATCCAGTCGGCGTGGACGAAGCCGTGAGTGAGGAGGCGGTAGGCTTCCCCGCGATGCGCGACGCAGTAGGCCGAGAATGCGAGCCGGCGAAAGAGGCGCTCGTTGTTGAAACAAGCGATGGAAACCAGGGCGGTGACCGCGAGTATAGAGGTGGTGTATGTCATGGGCGTCAAATTTCGGCGCAAGATACGGCATTTTTCACGCGACAGCTGCTATCTTCGCGGGGAAATCAACAATAGGATGGAAAAAATTGATATTCGCACCCTCCCCCGAACGGAGCTTCTCGATTTCCTGCTGTCGCGGGGGGAAAAAGCCTTCCGGGCGAAGCAAATCGAGCAATGGCTATGGCAGAAAGGAGTCGCACGCTTCGAGGAAATGGGCAACCTCCCGCGCGCGCTTCGCGATCTCCTGGGGGAACATTTCGAGACACGTCCCGCCGCGGTCAGCGCCGCGCGGGAGAGTCGCGACGGCACGGCCAAGCTCGCCGTGGTGTTCCACGACGGGCAACTCGCGGAGATGGTGGTCATCCCCTCCCGCAACAAGGCCACCGCGTGCATCTCCACGCAGGTAGGCTGCAAGTTGCGGTGCAGCTTCTGCGCCACCGGCGCGATCGGCTTCGCGCGCGACCTGGAGGCTGCCGAGATATTCGACCAGGTGATAATCGCCAGAAAATACCTCGAAGAGCGGGGCATGTCGCTCGCCAACATCGTCCTGATGGGGATGGGCGAGCCGCTGCTAAACCTCGATCGCGTCCTCGACGCCGCGCGGCGCGTCACCGACCCGGAGGCCCTCGCGATCTCCCCCTATCGCCTCACGCTCTCGACCGCCGGCATCCCGGAGGGCATCCGGCGGCTCGCCGACGAGGGCGTTCGCTTCCACCTCGCGATCTCGCTGCACTCCGCCGTCAACGCCACGCGAGACCGCCTGATGCCCATCAACAAGGCCTATCCCCTCGAGGCGCTCTCCGATGCGATCGCCTATTTCGTCCAGAAAACGGGCACGCGGCCCACGATCGAGTACCTCCTCCTCGACGGCGTCAACGACACCCCGCGGCAAGCCGAGGCCCTCGCCCGCTTCTGCCGCGCCTTCCCGGTGAAGGTGAACATCATCGAGTATCACCCGGTCGACGGAAGCCCCTACCGGAGGTCCAGGCCGGAGACCCGCGACCGCTTCGTCGCCTTCCTCGAGAGCAAAAACATGGTCGTCAACACCCGCCGCTCGCGGGGCGAGGACATCGACGCCGCCTGCGGACAGTTGGCCAACAAATCCCGCTGAATGATGAGAATATTCGCGTTATGGATACTCCTCGCACCGGTCGTCGCCGGTGCAGCGACGCGCGACACCATCGTGCAGCTGACCGTGGTCGACGCCTCCGACCAGCCCCTTTTCGGCGTCCACGTTATCCATAAACAGCGCGCGCGCCTCCTCGCGACCACGGATCTCGACGGGCATTGCCTCCTCAACGCCAGCGCCCTCCAACCCGGCGACTCGATCCTCTTCCAGAGCGTCGGCTTCCAACCGCTGGCGAGGGCCGGGGGCGACCTGGCCCGCGACGCGCACGCGATCATGAGCGAGTCCGTGCACGAGCTGGAGGAGGTGGTGGTACGCGCCGGCGCCGCGAGGCGAACCCTTCTCCCGCCCGCCGATCTCCTCGCGCGCGCCGAGAAGAAACTCAAGAAGTTGCCGCGCTCCACTCCCCCCTATTGCCACTTCTTCGGCGAGGCCCGCTACGAGAAGATCACCGAGTATGCCCGGCAGGCCGTCGAGTATCGCCGCGAGCACGGCTACTATTTTACCTCCGGGAACGTGACCCCCGCGGACCTGTGGGACTCCCGCTTTTGCTCCTACTTCCTGCCCGCCCGCATCGCCCGCTCCTGCAACCTCACGAATGACGGGAGGGACACCCTCAACCCCCTCTACATGACGACCGACGAGGCCCGCTTCGACGCCGGCACGCGCAAGCTGTTCACGCTGCTCCGCGCCGTGCAACTCCACGGGCCGCTCTTCGCAGGGACAAGGAATTACGAGATCGTCGCCATCGAGACAAACGCCAGCCGCTATCGCTACCGCTTCCAGACAAGGGCCGGGGCCTATCCCGACAAGGTGCGGATGACGTGCCGGGGAACGCTCACGATCGACTACGAGCGACAGGAACTGGACTCGATCTCTTTCGACTACATCGACTATCAACTGTTCCGGCAGCCGCTCCTCGGGGAGCGCGACCGGACTTCCGCCCCTTTCTCGACGCGGGCCGAGGTGACGCTGGCGCGGGACGAAGCGGGGGGGACGCGCTTCGCCTCCTGCCTCCAGGAAACGCGCTGGAAGTACGATCTCAGCGAGGAGTTCGCGCTTGTCGAGCAACCGTCGCGCCTCGACCCCGCCCGGGGGGAACTCGTCGAACGAGAGGCCTTCTGGTGCGACAGTTACCGCCCCGTGCCGCGCGATCTCCGCGATCGCCAGACGCGCGCCAAGATCCATGCCGTGCAGCGGAATCCCGCGGGGGAGTACGATTCTCTATTCTTTAGCCGCCTCGCCCCGATGCTCGATGACGCGCGGGCCATCGCCGATCTTTCCCGGTTCAGGCCCATCGAGGAGCAGTTCCGCTATCATTCCGGGAGGAGCTATTACCCGGAAAATCACCTCAGGGGCTTTAACGGGGTGGTCACGCGCGACGACGAGTCCTTCCGGGAGGCCATCGACCGGGTGCGAAAACAACTCTTCTCGCTTTTCCCGCCGCCTCACACCATTGAGTAGCGTGTAGTTAGTAGTTTACTAAAAAATGGGGGACCGCCTCGCGGCAGCCCCCCTGAAAACACTTGGCGCGACGCGAATATGCTCCTTTGTGATAGCGCGGCAGTAGCCGGCCGTTTTTCTATCTACTCGCCAACATCGGTTTTGTCGTTCGGGAGTGAAGTCGACGCCGTTTGATTCTTGATTTTGTTTCTGTCGCGCCTCCGCGAAGGCTTCCCGCGGCTTCGCGGCGACGTTTCGCGCCTCCGCGAAGGCTTCCCGCGAGTTCGCGGCACCGTTTCGCGCTTCCGCGAAGGCTTCCCGCGAGTTCGCGGCGACGTTTCGCGCTTCCGCGAAGGCTTCCCGCGAGTTCGCGGCACCGTTTCGCGCCTCCGCGAAGGCTTCCCGCGAGTTCGCGGCACCGTTTCGCGCTTCCGCGAAGGCTTCCCGCGAGTTCGCGGCGACGCTTCGCGCCTCCGCGAAAAGGGATTTCTTCTCCCGGAGAGGAGTGTACCGGGGCCGCGAACGCATCGTACCCGCTGCGACGTCCTTTCCGACTTGTTCCGCGCCCCCGCTTTCTTAACAAGTCTCGCCAGCGTTCGCACCCCACAAAGCAAATAGCCCCTCTCTCCGAGATAAGGTCAGGCAGCTATGCGGCCTATCCTAACTCGGGGTATAGGTGGTTACAGTACCCCCAAGCATTACGGGGCGCTGCCTTCTCACCTGGGAATGGGAGGTTAAGGTTCGATGATCAGGCGGAAGCCGGATCCGTGCACGTTCTCGATGTTGATGGCGGGGTCGTCCTTGAAATACTTGCGGAGCTTGGTCACGTAGACGTCCATGCTCCTGGCAGTGAAATAATCGTTCATGCCCCATATCTCGGTCAAGGCTTTCTCCCTCAAGAGCAGCCCGTCCTTGTGAAGGTAAAGCAACTCGAGCAGGCGGGCCTCCTTGGGAGTGAGCTTGGTGACCTCCCCGTTGATGGTGATGGTTCGCAACTCGGTGTTGAACTCGTAGTCCTTCATTTGGATGAGCTTGGGCTTTGTTTCCACCTCGTCGTGCTTGCTGCGGCTGAGGATGGCCTTGATTTTGAATATTAGCAGCTCGGAGTCGAAGGGTTTGACGATGTAATCGTCCGCCCCGGTCTCGTAGCCCTGTTTCATGTCCTCCTTGAGGCTCTTGGCGGTGATGTAGACGAAGGGTATGGAGGTGTCGATATCCCTGATTTTCTTGCCCAGGGTGAAGCCGTCCATGTTGGGCATCATGACGTCGAGCAGGCAGAGGTCGAATTTTTCCTTCCGGAAGGCCTCGAAACCCAACGCCCCGTTTGGGCAGTGAACCACCTCGTAGTCGGAGAGTTCGAGGTATGACTTTAACACGGACCCGAAGCAGGGGTCGTCTTCTACTAAAAGTATTTTGTGTCCCATCTCTTGTGATTTTTTAAGTTGCTATTCTTCTTTATCTATCTTGAAAATGATCTCTACCAGGGTGCCTTTCCCCTTTTTGGAGGTCAGGCGGATGTCGCCGCCGTGGAGCAGGACGATGGATTTGACGTAGCTCAGGCCCAGGCCGAAGCCTTTCACGTTATGCACGTTGCCGCTGGGCACGCGGTAGAATCGCTTGAAGACCTTGTGCTGGGCTTCCTTGGGGATGCCGATGCCGTGGTCTTGCACCCCGATGATGAACTCGCCGGCGTCGCGTCGGGTGAACACGAGGATGTTGATGCCGGCGGGGGAGTACTTGATGGCGTTGTCCACCAGGTTGCAGATGGCGTTGAACATGTGTACCTCATCGACTTCCATGACGCGCCCGCCGGGGGCGAGGTCGAGCCGCAGTTCCCCCCCGGCGTTCTCCACCTGCAGGCGGAAATGCTGCACGGCGTCGCTCGCGAGCAGGTTGAGGTCGACCGGGGACTTCCTGAGATGCACTTCCCGGCGGTCGAGCTTGGCCTGGATGAGGATGCGCTCGACGTACTTGTCCATGCGGTCGTTCTCGCTCCTGATCATGGCGTTAAACTCGAGGATGCGCGCTTTATCGTTGAGCACCTTGTCCTTTTCGATCGCGGCGGTGGCGAGGGCGATGGTGGCCAGGGGTGTTTTAAACTCGTGGGTCATGTTGTTGATGAAGTCGTTTTTGATCACGGAGAGTTTTTGCTGACGCGTGATGACGACGATGGTGACGATGAAGACGGTCATGAGGCCGATGATGCAGAAGGCGGAGATGATGTACATCCACAACATGTTGTCGTATATCAGGGAGTCGAGCGAGTCCGTCGAGTCGAAGGTGACGCCGAGGTAAAATTCGTTGTCGGCCGACTCGACTTTCGGGAATACTTTCTCGTAGTAGAAGCCCCTGGAGGCGCCCCCGGCCACGCGTTGCAGCATTTTTTTCTCGCTGGTGATCTCCACGGAGAAGGGGATGCGGATGTCGTTGTTCCCGAATTTCTCGCGCATGAATGCCTCCAGGTCAATGTTTTTGTCGGCGAGCAGCCGCGCCACTTTCTTTTCCTTTCCCTCTTTTTCGTTTACCAGGCCGACCAGGAGATCGCGGGCGACCTCGTATTTCTGCTCGTTCGCGGGGAGTTCCTCGTTGATCTCGTCCGGGGTGTCCACGCCGAGGTAGTGGCCCAGCCATTCGAGCAGGTGGCTGTCGAGATAGCGGTCGGTCGCGTTGATTCCCGGCCCGGTAGTCATTTGAAATTCAAAGATGTTGTACTCCCCTCTCGAGACGTCGTCCGAGTAGACGCCGTGGCGGTTGAAGAAGTTGATCACGGGGACGTCCTCCGGAAATACCTGACTGGCGACGGCCCGCGAGGTGTCGGCGGCGTTTCGGAGGTCTTCCCTGATCTCCTTTTTCATCTCGCCGAGGACGCGTTTATTGTCCATGTCGTCGATGAAGGTCACGGTCTGGGTGAGGACGTTATAGACTTTCGAGCGAAAGCGGTCTTCCCGCTCTTTCATGCTCGAGCGTATCCATATCCACTGCACGCTTACCACGGCGATGAAGGCGACAAGCATGAAGACGGACAATATCCTGATGATGGTTCTTCGTATCATTTCACGGGAAAAATGTCCAGCGAATGTAGGGATTTCCAGGAGACCTCACAACCCATCGCGTTAAAATCTTTTGAAGGGAAAAGGGACGCCCTCGCGGGCGCCCCCAAAAACAACTAAGTAATAAAAACGGGAAATTAAAACCACTGGTTGGTTTTTTTATCGTAGCTGGCTTTCCAGGAGCTTGTACACGTTGCTCTCTTTGTTGCGGATGGCCATCCTGTCGAAGAGTTTCCGTTGGGCGTCCAGGCTGTCTACCAGTTCATTTTTCAGCAGGAAGAGGGAGAGGTCTTGCGCGGGGTTTTTCTTGATGAGCAACTTCACGTAGTCCGCGCGCCGGCTGATCAGGCGCATTCTCGCGGATTGCAACATGCCCAGTTTCACCTCGTCGTCTCTTGTCAGGGATTCTTTTTTACTGATCTCGACGATCTTCGCGTTATGTCCCTCTTCTTCGGGGTTAAACTTCTCGTCGAGTGTTTGCATGACCTTCTTGTACTCGTCCATCAGCATCGAGCCTGTTACCTCGATGTGATCCAGCGAGTCCGCGTGTCCCTTGATAAAGGTGTCTTTCCGGGAGTCGATGATCAGGTCGATGATTTTCCTGCCTCTGAGGTCGATCCACACTTGCGCCGGGAGCGCGAGCTGCTCCGTGCGCAGGTCGATGTTTCCATCCTTGACGTCTTGCTGGGCCAGCACGACGAATCCCCGTTTTCCCGGGATCTCGGCTAACAACTTGACCGAACCATCCAGTCCTGAGATGGTTCCGGCGATCTTCACCTCGAGGGAGTTGCAGCCCCCCAGGAGCGCGATGCTTGCTAAAATCAACACAACTTTCTTCATGGCGATAATCATCTACAAACGTTCTTGACTTGTTTTCTCGCGCGGGAAACGGGTGTCTCGCGAGCGAGTTCGACGGCAAATATACATTTTTTTCTCACACGCGAAATTCCCAGGGGAGGAATTTATGAACCCGAATTCGACCTAAGAAATCGAGGATCGATATAATGAAAATGAAAATATCCTGTTTTACAGTGATTTGTTGTTAACCCCTATCGAATTTGGGTTAACCGGAATTGAATTTGGGTTAACCGGAATTGAATTTGGGTTAACCCAAATTGAGTTTGGGTTAACCCAAATTGAGTTTGGGTTAACCCAAATTGGATTTGGGTCAACCCAAAATTGAGTTTGGGGCGCCCCAGAACGGCGCCGAACCTTCCATTTCTCATGTCAAACGTAGGATTAGAAACCCACTTTATTCATTCACATCACATGGAATTACCATTTTCAGAACCTTACAGAATCAAGATGGTGGAAGCCATCCACAAGAGCGCGCGCGAGGAACGCGAGCGCTGGATCAGAGAGGCAAATTACAACCTCTTCAACCTAAAGAGCGACCGCGTGTTCATCGACCTGCTGACCGACTCGGGAACGGGAGCGATGAGCGACCACCAGTGGGCGAGCCTCATGCTCGGCGACGAGAGCTACGCCGGGGCGCGCTCCTACCACACCCTGAAGGACACCATCCGCGAGATCCTCGGATTCGACTACTTCCTGCCGGCCCACCAGGGACGCGCCGCGGAGAACGTCCTCTACTCGACCATCGTCCGCGCGGGCGACGTGCTGCCGGGCAACTCCCACTTCGACACCACCAAGGGGCACATCGAGTTCCGGGGAGCCACCGCCCTCGATTGCACCATCGACGAGGCCGCCGACACCCGCCTGGAGATCCCCTTCAAGGGAAACATCGACCTCGCCAAGCTGGAAAAGGCCCTGGAGCAACACCGCGAGAAAATCCCGGCGGTGGTGCTGACCGTCACCAACAACACGGCCGGCGGCCAGCCCGTCTCGATGGAGAACATCCGCGGCGTCTCCGACCTCTGCCGCCAATACGGGGTGCCCCTCCAGATGGACTCCGCCCGCTTCGCCGAGAACGCCTACTTCATCCAAACGCGCGAGAGGGGATACGAGCACAAGACTATCAAGGAGATCGTCAGGGAAATGTTCTCCCGCGTCGACATCATGACCATGTCCGCCAAGAAGGACGCCATCGTCAACATGGGAGGCTTCGTGGCCTTCAAGAGCAGGGAACTGTGGGAAAAGTGCCAGATGTATTGCATCATGAACGAGGGCTTCATCACCTACGGCGGCATGTCGGGCCGCGACATGAACGCCCTGGCGCGCGGCCTCGACGAGGGCACCGAACGCGACTACCTCGAGAGCCGCGTCCGGCAGGTCGCCTACCTCGGCGCCAAGCTCGACGAGTACGGCGTACCCTACCAGCGTCCCGCCGGCGGGCACGCCATCTTCGTGGACGCCACCAGGGTACTGCCCCGCGTGCCGCGAGAGGAATTTGTCGCGCAGACCCTCGGCGTCGAACTCTACCTCGAGGCCGGCATCCGGGGCGTCGAGATCGGCGCCATCATGGCAGACCGCGACCCCCTGACGCGCCAGAACCGCTACCCGGCCCTCGAACTGCTGCGACTGGCCATCCCGCGGAGAACCTACACGAACAATCACATCGACGTGGTCGCCGCCGCCCTCAAAAACGTCCGCGACCGCGGGGAAACCATCACCCGCGGCTACGTGATCACCAGGGAGTCACCCATCATGCGCCACTTCACCGTCGAGCTGGCGCCCGCCCGCTGAACAGGGAGCTTCACCGCCCCCGCGATTTTGTTCAAGAAAAACAAGGTGTACATTTTCCACTCTCGCCTTTTATCCCTACTTTTGTAGGTGTTAAACATCAACCAATCACTAATTCTACCAGAGTATGGCAATCAAAATTGGAATCAACGGGTTTGGCCGCATCGGACGCTTGGTCTTCCGCGCCGCCACCCAACGCGATGACGTCGAAGTCGTGGGAATCAACGACCTGATCGACGTCGACTACATGGCTTACATGCTGAAGTACGACACCGTGCACGGGCGCTTCAACGGCTCCGTCGAAGTCAAAGACGGCAACCTCGTCGTCAACGGGAAAAGCATCCGGGTCACCTCGGAAAGAAATCCCGAAAACCTGAAGTGGAACGAAGTCGACGCCACCTACGTCGTCGAGTCCACCGGCCTCTTCCTCACCAAGGAACTCGCCGGCGCGCACATCAAGGCCGGGGCAAAACGCGTCGTCCTCTCCGCGCCCTCCAAAGACGACGCCCCGATGTTCGTCATGGGCGTCAACAACGAGGAATACAGCGGGCAAGAGATCGTCTCCAACGCCTCCTGCACCACCAACTGCCTCGCGCCCCTCGCCAAGGTCATCAACGACAACTTCGGATTCATCGAGGGACTCATGACCACCGTCCACGCCACCACCGCCACCCAAAAAACCGTCGACGGGCCTTCCGCCAAGGACTGGAGAGGCGGACGAGCTGCCGCCGGCAACATCATCCCGTCGAGCACGGGCGCCGCCAAGGCCGTCGGCAAAGTGATCCCCCAACTGAAAGGGAAGCTCACGGGAATGTCTCTCCGCGTGCCAACCCTTGACGTCTCCGTCGTCGATCTCACCTGCCGCCTCGCCCGTCCCACCTCCTACGAGGAGATCAAAACCGCCATGAAGGCCGCCGCCGACGGCCCGCTAAAGGGAATCATCGGCTACACCGAGGAAGACGTGGTCTCTTCCGATTTCATCGGAGACCCGCGCACTTCCATCTTCGACGCCAAGGCAGGCATCGCCCTCAACGAAACCTTCGTGAAGCTCGTCGCCTGGTACGACAACGAGTGGGGCTACTCGAACAAGGTCATCGACCTCATCGCCCACATGAACACCGTGAAGTAACACCCGCATCGCGCGTAACAGAACTGCCCGGGAACACCTTCCCGGGCAGTCTCTTTTTTGATCGCCCGCGTGAACACCGCAAAATAAGATCGCTATCGCGCGTAACGGAACTGCCCGGAAACATCTTCCCGGGCAGTTTCTTTTTTGATCGCCCGCGTGAACACCGCAAAGTAACATCGCCATAGCGTATAACAGAACTGCCCGGAAATGTCTTCCCTGTCAGTTCCTTTTTTGATCGCCCGCGTGAACACCGCAAAATAACATCGCCATAGCGTATAACAGAACTGCCCGGAAATGTCTTCCCTGGCAGTTCCTTTTTTGATCGCCCGCGTGAACACCGCAAAGTAACATCGCCATAGCGCATAACAGAACTGCCCGGAAACACCTTCCCTGGCAGTTTCTTTTTTGATCGCCCGCGTGAACACCGCAAAATAACATCGCCATAGCGCGTAACAGAACTGCCCGGAAACACCTTCCCGGGCAGTTTCTGTTTAAAAGAAAGGGGGGAACATATCATCACGACGTGTCCCCCCCAGGATATATGAAAAACAATTCACTCTATATTCGCTCTCACCCCCCGAAAGTTCCCTTCCCCCCACCATCTTTTTTTGTAGTGTATAGTCAGTAGAGTGTAGTCAGTAGAGTGTAGCGTGTAGTCAGTAGAGCGTAAAGTTTAGGGTATAGAGAGTAGTCAGTAGAGCATAGAGTTTAGGGTGTGGGGAGTAGTCAGTAGAGCATAAAGTTTAGGGTGTAGAGAGTAGTCAGTAGAGCGTAGAGTTTAGGGTGTAGAGTGTAGTCAGTAGAGCGTAAAGTTTAGGGTATAGGGAGTAGTCAGTAGAGCGTAGGGTGTAGAGAGTAGTCAGTAGATCGTAGGGTGTAGAGAGTAGTCAGTAGAGCGTAGAGTTTAGGATGTAGAGTGTAGTCAGTAGAGATTCTGTCTTATGCGGCAGTCTAAGGCTGCCACATAAAACAGCACCCGGAGGGTGCTGTACAAAAAGAATCCGCTGAAGATCTGCGTAGCTGCCGCCCTGGACTTCCCCTTACCAAGACGGGGCTGCGTAGCTGCCCAACCTTTGTAGGCAGTAGCCTAAGGCTACTGTATAAAACGATGTCCATGTATTCTTGGCTGCGTAGCTGCCTCATCTTTCTTTGCGGATGCCTCAGGCTGCCGCGTAAAAAAGAAATTCCATTGAAGGGCTGCGTAGCAGCCCAACCTTTGTAGGCAGTAGCCTAAGGCTACTGTATAAAACGATGTCCATGTATTCTCGGCTGCGTAGCTGCCTACCCCTTATTCGAGGCTGCCTAAGGCTGCCGCGCGGGAAAGAATCCGATTAAAAAGGGGGGATATAAAAAACGGGGAGCCGCCTCGCGGCAGCCCCCCGAC
>JAIROI010000042.1 GCA_031257615.1 Odoribacteraceae bacterium | reverse complement strand
GTGACAGAGGAGATTTCCGATCGTTCCTGAGAACTCTTCGCGTAATGTGCGTTGTATGCGTTTTCCATCATTTACTTTTGCGTGACAAATGAATTCTGTTTATCGCCGGCAAAGCTGCGAAGAAAATCCCAATTACACAAGTACCCTCCAACACTTTCTGGCAAACTTTTTTCTACGCCCCACTTTTTTAACATATCTCCCCCACGTCTGCCACCTTCCGAACAAGTCCTCCGACCTACATCTCCCCCCAAATGTACCTATATATAATAAGGTGTGCATATAATAAGGTGTACCGCTCAGAGATGTGAAGTATGGACGGAGGATCGGATAAAAAACAGGAGGATGTATCCTGAGATACATCCTCCTGTCATAGTCATCGACGCAGAGGTGGGGGATCAGGCGTCAATAGTAGCGTAAGTAGCGTTTTGCTCGATAAATTGTCGGCGTGGCGGCACATCGTCGCCCATCAGCATCGAGAAAATATGATCAGCCTCAGCAGCGTTCTCGATGGTCACCTGGCGGAGCGTTCTGCCGTCGGGGTTCATGGTGGTCTCCCACAATTGCTCCTTGCTCATCTCGCCCAGCCCTTTGTATCGCTGGATGGTCAAGTCCTTCTCGCTTCCTCCACCCATTTCCTGTATAAGGGCGAGGCGCTGGTCGTCTGTCCAGCAGTAGCGTTGTTCCTTTCCCTTTTTGACGGAATAGAGCGGGGGGGTGGCGATGTACAGGTAGCCGCTCTCGATGACGGGACGCATGTAGCGGAAGAAAAGGGTCATGATCAGTGTGGCGATGTGCGCGCCGTCCACGTCGGCGTCGGCCATGATCACGACTTTGTGGTAGCGTATTTTCTCCAGGTTGACGGCCTTGGAGTCCTCCGCGGTGCCGATGGTGACGCCCAGCGCCTGGAAGATGATTTTGATTTCTTCGCTTTCCCAGACGCGGTGGTACATGGCTTTCTCCACGTTCAGGATTTTCCCGCGCAAGGGGAGGATGGCCTGGAAACGACGGTCGCGTCCCTGCTTGGCTGTGCCCCCGGCGGAGTCTCCCTCGACGAGGAATACCTCGCAGTGTTCTGGATTGTTGTCCGAGCAGTCGGCGAGCTTGCCGGGGAGCCCCGAGCCGGAGAGGACGGTTTTGCGCTGCACAAGTTCCCGCGCCTTGCGAGCCGCGTGTCTCGCGCGGGCAGCAAGGATGACCTTATCGACAATGGCCCTTGCCTCCCTGGGGTGCTCCTCGAGGTAGTTCGCGAGGGTCGCGCTGACGGCCTGGGCCACGGCGGTTCCGACTTCCGTGTTTCCCAGCTTGGTCTTGGTTTGCCCCTCGAACTGGGGTTCTTCCACCTTCACGGAGATGATGGCGGTGAGGCCTTCGCGGAAGTCGTCGCCACTGATTTCGATTTTTTCCTTTTCCTTGTTCAGGATGCCGGAGGCGTCGGCGTATGTCTTGAGGGTTTGGGTGAGACCGCGGCGGAAACCGGCGAGGTGGGTGCCCCCCTCGATGGTGTTGATGTTGTTGACGTAGGAGAAGATGTTTTCCTTGTACTCCGTGTTGTAGCGCAAGGCGATCTCCACGGGGACGCCTCCTTTTTCGGTGGTGATGTGGATGGTGTCGTCAATGAGTTTCTCCCGGTTGGCGTCGAGGTATTCGACAAATTCACTCAGGCCGTGCTCGGAATAGAACACCTCCTGTTTGCAGTGATCCTCGCCCGGCTCGACGACTCTCTCGTCCTTGAGGGAGAGGCTGATTCCTTTGTTGAGGTAGGCAAGCTCCCGCAAGCGGGCGGCCAGGATGTCGTATTTAAACTCGGTGACGTAGAAGATGGTTTCGTCGGGCTTAAAGGTAATGGTCGTGCCGGTGCGGTCCGTTTCCCCGGTGACGACGACGTCGGCCAAGGGCACTCCCCTGGAATATTCCTGCCTCCAGATTTTACCTTCCCTGTACACCTCGGCGACGAGGCGCGTGGAGAGGGCATTGACACAGGAGACGCCCACGCCGTGCAGCCCCCCGGAAACTTTGTAGGATCCCTTGTCGAATTTTCCCCCGGCATGTAGCACGGTGAGCACGACCTCCAGGGCTGAACGGTTTTCTTTTTGATTGAGACCGGTCGGGATGCCACGCCCGTCGTCGGTCACCGTGACCGAGTTATCCGCGTGGATGGTCACGTCGATGGTTTTGCAGAAACCCGCCAGGGCCTCGTCTATGGAGTTGTCCACTACCTCGTATACCAAATGGTGCAACCCCTTGGAGTTGACGTCACCAATGTACATGGAAGGACGCACGCGCACGGCTTCTAAACCTTCTAACACTTGTATACTGTCGGCCGAATAGTCCGACGTTTGGGTCGACTCCCCGTCATGCCCAAGGTGGCCGACGGGCAAATATTCAGGTACTTGATCTAATTCTTCGCTCATACTCTTATCTTATAGAAAAAACATACAAATGTAAGCATTGTGATGCAGAAAAACGAAGGATCGTTTCGACATTTTATCTCTCAAGCGCCCCCCTCGCGACAAGTGAGCGCCGCCACGAAATGCGTCTCAGCACCCACGGGGGTCAACGGAAGATAGCCCGATCGCACGCTCCCCGCCTCGACGCGGAGAGGTTCCGCACGCGCGCGCTCCAGGCTAACGCGATGGGCCGCACCGGGAAAGGGGAAGTAAGAAAGATGGAATGTCCCCTCGCTCCCCGGCGACAGGTAGCGGCTCGAAAGGCTTAAGGCGATCATCCCCATGTTGTAGCGCAGGTTGATTTCCACGCACGGATGCACGCGAAACTCGCCCGAGTCATCGCGGTAAAGCATCATGTCCACACCTAACGGGCCACGGTAACGCGCTCCCAGTGTCTCCAACAACGCGCGCGTGACGGACGATCGCACTGCCTCAAGAAGCGGTTCGCCGACGTGTCGCGTGATCTCCAACGCGATCCGCGACTGGGGCGCCAGGCGATTGCCGCGATATTCCCCTTTCTCGCTCGTGAAAAAGCGAGACAGACCCAGGTAACGAATGACCGCCGGGTTTTCTATCCAAAATTCCAACGCAAAGTCGATGATCCTGTCCAGTCGCCTCTCCACCATCACGTAGCCCTGACGCTGCAGAACGCCCGACAGCCACTCCTTTTCTTTGTGCCCCACCTCGCCAGGCCCGATCATCAGGAGTCCCTTCCCGGACGACGACCAGGGGGATTTGATCACGACGGCATGTCGACGCGCCCGGTCCATCACACCCTCAAGGCTCTCCTCCACGCACGGAAAGATGTTTTTCGGCAGTTCCAGGTGTTCCCGCATCCGCTCCAACACCGATAGCGCCGTCGTGCGAGCGTACAAAGCCCTCTTGTCCGGCATCCACGGTTCGCGCCCTTCCTCGTCAACAGGTATGCTCTCGAGCATCCCGCAAACGCGCGGACTCCAGCCCCACGGTCTCAGGGCATTGAAATGAAGTTTCGAGGCTTCTGCCAGGGTAACGGGCCTGCAACTCATGCCCAAAAGCTCCCGTCGCTCGTTCAGGAAGCGCGCGTCCGGCAGCTCTGTCACCAGGATACAATCCTCCTGCCCGGCCAAATACGCCGGCAAGTAGCCTAACTCGCGAGCCATACGGGCAATGTTGGCTGAAGGCGTGTATCCTTTTCCCCCGTGGGCAATGGCGATCTCGTTATCGGGATTGAAATAATAGAGGTTCATCGTACGAAAGTAGATAAATTCTCGAAGATTTTGCCGGTCATGCGGCTGCTTGCTACCGGGTCATTTCCCCTGGATATCCTGCGTTGCGTCCTTAGTATGACAATTGTGTCACTGTATTTTCAAATAAAACGTCATTATGACATTGTTGTCAGTCTTGCGAAAAAAGATATACAGTACTTAAATATAGGCATTTGTCGTAATGCGGTACAATTTCATCAATAAATACGACCAAAATCTTGTCACAAATTACATGTGGTACGCGATTTGCAAAAATCAAAACCGAGCGATGATATTTCTCATGTCCTTTCACAGGAGTAAAAAAAACTATCCTTTTTTTTTGCGCATCACCTTGTACGAGCCTCGCGGCACGCACGCACCCTCATGATTAGTAATCAAAACAATATATAATTATGCACACAAAACAAACACATGAACAAACGGTGAATGAACAGAATTCACTCACCACCGAGACCGTAAATCTCAACTCCTTCTATGACACAAGCATGACGCTCTCCCCACAGGAGATGGAAGCCTTACGCAACGGATGTCACGAGACCTATACTAAACTGTTCTCGCGGTTTTTCGATCCACTGGTGGGCTACATCACGGTGATTACCAGATCAAACGTGATGGCGGAAGACTTGTCGCAAGAGATCATGACGACCGTGTGGATCAACCGGGAAAGGATGAATCCCACGAAGAACATCTCGGGACTTCTTTTCACGATCGCCCGACGCAAAATCAACAGTTATTACAGAAAACAAAAGGTGCACGAGAATTACTTGCTCCAACTCCCTGTTGACAAACAGTGTACTCATGCAACAGACTCTTTCATGATCGCCGAAGATATGGAAAAGTACATCCTCGGCATCATCGAACAGATGCCCGAGCAAAGAAGGAAGGTATTCGAACTCAGTTACAAAAACGGGTTAAGTGCCGATGAAATCGCCGAACAACTCAATATCATGAAAAAGTCCGTCGAAAAACAGATATCGTACGCCCGCAGAACTATCCGGGAAAAGCTTTCCTCCATGTAATTCCAAAAAAAGTCAATGGTCACAATGCCTGAATACCAGCGCTGAAATATTATTTAACATCAAAAAGTCGGGAAACGAAGGGAAGAAAACAGGGGTGAAAGCGCATTAAGGTAAAATAACGATGACACGCGATTACAAAAGAGACCGAGGAACTGAAAAGAGGCCCGGTTTGAAATAAGAATAAAACAAATAAATAACATGAACACCAGAATGAAAATTGGACAGGGCCGAACTCCTGCTGGAGAACCTCTCCGTGGGATGCTGCGCAACACGAAACTCATTAATCTATTTATAATTAAATTCATTAACAAAAACCAATAGGAAATGAAGTACACCATGTTAAATCAAGTGATCATCGCGTGCATGATCACGTTCGGATTAGTAAACTGCACGCGAAACAATCAAGTAGAAACTTTCGCCAAGGCGGAAGAGACAACCATCAAATTAAACATCGAGTTCTCGGAACAAAGCACTCGCGCCCCACAAGACCAGAGTGCCACGGACGACGAGACAAAAGTGAGCACCCTCGATGTCTTTATCTTCGATGCGGGCACCAAAAGACTCGAAAACCGGGTCAAGTTAACGGCCCAGGACATCGAAAAAGACCCGACGCGGGAGACTTACAACTCCAAAGCGGTCGAGATTCGCGCCATGACAGGATCGAAACTCGTCGCGGCAGGCATCAACCTGCCCGCCAGCTTCCCGGAGATCGCCACGTCGGCAGAACTCCAGAGGGCCTGGGAGGTCTCCGTGTCGACCCTGAACAACGCGAACGGCATCGTCATGTTCAGCAAAAAACTGGAGAATCCCACCCTCGTCACCCAAAACGACGTCGACTACGCCACGAACAACACCGTCACCATCAAGGTCGAGCGCACCCTCGCGAAAATCGCCGTACAGGACGGCGGGTTCGTCGCCAGCCTCTCTTCCGGCGTCATCTCCGACGCGAGTTTCGCCATGCGCAACTCCAACACGCGCCTCTTCCCGATGCAGGTCATCGAGAACGGCATCGTCAAGGACCCGAACTGGGCGACAGCCATCCCCTATTCTTCCTCTGACTTCGAGCACTTCAGCGACTACGTCAGTATCAACGCCAAGACAAATTCCGACAGACGCTCATGGAACACCAAGTACGTGCCCGAGAACACCATCGAAAGCCCGCTGGAAAAAACGGCCACCTACGCCTCCATCCGCGTCAAGTTCACACCGGCGTACTACACGGACGGGAGAGGCAACCAGGTAACAAGTACAACTCATGGCGACTTCTGGACAGTCGTGCGCGACGGCACGGTTTACTACTTCAATGACAAGATCGAAGCCACGCAATTTGCTGTCAAGGGCGGCACCGTCAGCGAAACATACAAGAACGGCTACGCCTACTACAACGCCTTCATCAACGTCAAGAACGGCTGCAACGTCTACCGTAACGCCTTCTACAACGTGAAAATATCGCTCATCGTCCCCCCCGGATCGCCGACCCCGGGTGTGGAGAACCCTGAAAGTCCGATCAAAGAATCCACCAACATCAAGGTATCTATCGACCTCGAGGACTGGGATTATCAGGAAGACGAGTACCCGCTGAGCTAACCCACGCACGCCCAACATTGTTTGCCAACACGAATGGCCCTATTCCGAAACGTGTTCAAACCCGGGGGAGTATCGCAAGATACTCCCCCTTACTTTTCCTCCTCCCCTCAATTGTAGGCGCCTACAATTCGATCGCGGGCGGACCAAATGGGGATGTGGTGGTTAGAGGAAATACTTTTTTGTTGGTTCCATTTTCGCGTGCCCTATTTTTCACAAGTTCCGCGCGTATCCTGGGTCGGTCGCTTGTCGGAAAGGAAGCGAAGGATTACATTCGCGGCAGTTTTCCACGAGAGAAAACAAGTGTCAAACATGAAAACAAAGGAAGATATGAAAAAACAACATTCAAGTATCGCGGTACTATTGATCCTCGGGATCATCGCGCAAGGTTGCGCCAGCATGAGCAACACCGGAAAGGGAACAACCATCGGCGCCGGCGCCGGGGCGCTCATCGGGGCCGGCATCGGGGCGCTGGCAGGAAAAGGTAAAGGAGCGGCCATCGGGGCGGCCATCGGCACGGCCATCGGCGGTGGCACGGGCGCGGTGATCGGCCACAGGATGGACAAGCAAAAAAAGGAACTGGAGGCGCTCGAGAACGCGCGGGTAGAAACCGTGACGGACAGTAACAACCTCCAGGCGATCAAGATCACGTTCTCCAACGGCATCCTCTTCGCCACGAACAGCAGCACCCTGAGCGCTTCCTCGAAAAGCGACCTGGACAAGTTCGCCACCTCCCTGAGAAATTCCCCGGACACGGACGTCACGATCTTCGGGCACACCGACAACACCGGCACCTACGAGGTCAACCAGCGAGTGTCCAGGCAACGGGCAGAGTCCGTCGCGTCGTTCCTCATAAGGAGTGGCATCGACCAGCGCAGGATCGCGATCATCGGCAAGGCGTACGACGAACCGGTTGCCAGCAACAGCACGGAGGCCGGGAGAGCGCAGAATCGCCGCGTGGAGATATTCATCACGGCCAACGCGAAGATGATCCAGGACGCGGAGAAGGGCGCGCTGTAACCCACCCAAGATCACACGAAATGAGGGCATCCTTACCGGATGCCCTCTTCTCTTCATCGACTGTTTTGTTTAGGCCTTGTCAGCCAGTTTGGCCCCTGCCCTGAACCTCACTACTCTCCTGGCGGGGATTTGGATTTTCTGCCCGGTCATGGGATTTCTCCCTTCCCTTGCAGGTTTCTCGGTTACCGAGAAAGAGCCGAAGCCGACCAGAGAAACCTTTTCTTTGTTCTCCAGCGCCTCTCCTACCGTGGCGACGAAAGCCTCCAAGGCTCCCCTCGCGTCCGCTTTACTTAAACCAGCCTTTGCGGCAATGGCATCGATCAATTGAGCTTTATTCATAGCTATGAAATTAGGGTTTAAAAAAACTATTTTCATCATATAGTCAGGCAAATGTAATTCATTTATCGACAGAAAAAACTTTTCCGGGCAAAAAAAACGGGTGAGTACCACTTTTTTAGTAATAAAAACTATATCAGCACGTTTGGCGCCCCCTCTCGCTCGTTTCTACCCGAAAAAAGGGGACGCGTCGCCCCTATTGCACTGTGAAAACGTCATTTCCGCGCTGTTTTCGCCGCTTTTAGTCAACGACCGACGCCACGTTTTCGCCATCCATCGCGGAAGACACGATTCCCCCGGAGTGCCCGCCCCCCTCGCCACACGGGTACAGTCCGGCGATATCGGGATGCACCAGGCGCGTCTCGTCGCGCGGGACGCGAAACGGGGAGGAAGTGCGCGTCTCCACCCCCAACAGGAGCGCCTCGCCCGTGATAAATCCTCGCGCCTTTCGCCCGAAACGATAGAGACCCTCGCGCAGGCGGTCGCGCAGCAACGGCGGGAACCACTCGTGGATAGGGGACGAGGTCACCCCCGGCTTGTAAGAAGTCCGCGGCAGTCCCGGGCCGATCCGCCCTTCCAGGAAATGCGTCAGGCGTTGCGCCGGCGCCAGCAGGTTTCCCCCGCCCCTTCTCCAGGCCTCCTCCTCCAGGCGTTCCTGGAACTCCATGCCCCCGAAAAGTCCGGGGAAATGCAAGCTTTCCAACTCCTCCTCGCCAACCGGGGTGACGATCGCCGCGTTTGCCCACGGGGAGTTACGGCTGGAGGAAGACATCCCGTTGACCACCTGCTGACCGGGGGAGGTGCAGGCCGGCACCACCACGCCCCCGGGGCACATGCAAAAGGAGTACACCCCCCGGCCGCCCACCTGCACGGCGAAATTGTACTCGGCAGCGGGGAGAAAATCGCCGCGCCCGTCGGGATGGTGATACTGTATGCGATCGATCAGCTCCTGGGGATGTTCCAGTCGCAGCCCCACCGCGAAGGCCTTCGGGAGAATCCGGATCGAGCGACGGTGCAACATCCGGTAAACGTCGCGCGCGGAGTGGCCCGTGGCCAGTATGACCCGCCCGGAGAGAAACTCCCGGTCGTTAGCGATGACGCCCGCCACCCGTTGCTCCCGGAGCAGCAAGTCGGTCACCCGGTGGCCGAAAAGCACCTCTCCGCCGTGTTCCTCGATCGCCTGGCGGATATTCACCATGACCCGCGGCAGGCGATCCGTGCCGACATGGGGGTGAGCGTCCGTCAGGATCGTCGCGGGCGCGCCGTGGTGCGCCAGGATCTCCAGCACGCGTCGGACGTCGCCCCGTTTCCCGGAGCGAGTGAACAGTTTCCCGTCGGAGAACGTCCCGGCGCCGCCCTCGCCAAACCCGTAGTTGGAGTCCTCGTCCACCTGACCGGTGCGATACAGGCGCTGCAGGTCAACGCGACGCTCCTCCACGCGCCTGCCGCGCTCCAGCACGACGGGACGAAAACCGCGCTCGATCAGGCGCAAGGCGGCAAACAGCCCCGCCGGACCCGCCCCGACGATGATCACCGGCTCGCCCCGCGTCACGTCCCGGTAGGCCGGGACAAAGAGCGGGTCAATCGCCTCCACCTCGTCCACGTGCACCCCCACGCGCAACTGGATCATCACCGGCCGCCGCCGCGCGTCCACCGATCTTCGCACGAGCGCCACGTGAACAACGCGCTCCACTTGAACACCTAACACCCCCGCCGCGATCTGCCGGACGATCTCCTCCTCGCGCGCTTCCCCCGGGGTCACCCGGATATCAATCTCCTTGTACATCTCTCTTTTTTTTTCGACGAAAGTAGACTTTTATCCCGGTTATTCCCCCCGCCCCGGCGAAAAAACTATATTCGCGAGGAATTTAACGCGCGTGAACATGAACGACAAAATAGCTTTAATCACCGGGGCCACCTCCGGTATCGGGGAAGCCGCGGCAGAGGCACTGGCCGGCGCCGGCTTCGATCTCGTCATCACCGGCCGACGGGAAGATCGCCTGCAACTCCTGGAAAAGAGACTGGCAGCAACGGGAACGAGGGTGCTCTCCCTCTGCTTCGACGTGCGGGATCAAGCGGCAACGCGCCGGGCCATCGAATCGCTGCCCGCGTCCTGGCAAGGCGTCGACGTGCTGGTCAACAACGCCGGCCTGGCCGTGGGCACGCGGCCGCTGCACGAGGGAATCCTGGACGACTGGGAGCGCATGATCGACACCAATATCAAGGGCCTGCTCTACGTCACGCGAGCGGTAGCTCCCCTCATGATCCGCCGCGGTCGCGGTCACATCCTTAACATCGCCTCCATCGCCGGCAAGGAGATATACCCGGGAGGCAACGTCTATTGCGCCACGAAACACGCCGTGGACGCGCTTTCCCGCGGGATGCGCGTGGACATGGTGTCGCGCGGCATCAAGGTGACCAACATCGCGCCCGGCATGGTCGAGACCGAGTTTTCCGTCGTGCGCTACAAGGGCGACGAGCAGGCGGCCGCGAACGTCTACAGCGGCCTGCAACCTCTCGACGCGCGCGACGTCGCCGAGGTCATTCTTTTTGCCGTCACTCGCCCGCCGCACGTCTGCCTGAACGACGTCGTGATCATGCCCACGGCCCAGGCAAGCGCGAGAGACGTGCACCGGGAGAGCGCGTCTCGCTAATCCCCCCGCCAACCGTCCACCCCAGACTTCCCCCTCGCCAAACCGGGCGCGTGCCGCGCGCCTTACCAAGCACGTCGCACGCGCCTTGCGCGGCACGCCGCACGCATCTTACCAAGCACGTGGTACGCGCCTTGCGCAGCACGCCGCGCGCATCTTACCAAGCACGTGGTAGCCACCCTGCCGAATTTTACCTTACCAAGCCGGGGCTGCGTAGCAGTCCAATCTTCGTAGGCAGTAGCCTAAGGCTACTGTATTCATGCGACCTCGCGTTAGGATAGGCTGCGTAGCAGCCTCACCTTTCTCTGAGGATCCGCAGCAACCCTTCCCGGTTGCGGAATTGCTTGTCGCGGCGCCGCGACAACGCGTCCTGACAACCGGAAGGCTTGTCGCAGACCCGCGACAAGCCTTCCTACTTTCGGAAAGTGTCATTTCCGCGCGACGACAAGCCTTCCCACTTTCGGGAAATGTCATTTCCGCGCGACGACAAGCCTTCCCACTTTCGGGAATCGTCATTTCCGCGCGACGACAACGTGTCCCGACAACCGGAAGGCTTGTTTTCGCGCGACGACAACGCGTCCCGACAACCGGAAGGCTTGTTTTCGCGCGACGACAACGCGTCCCGACAACCGGAAGGCTTGTCGTCGTGTCGCAACAAGCCTCCCCGTCGTCGGAATTGTTTGTTGCGACACGACGACAAGGCTTCCCGACGACGGGAAGGTCTGTCGTCGCGCGAAAACAAGCTTTCCCGACGACGGGAAGGTCTGTCGTCGCGCGGAAATATACCTCCGTAGGCCTACGGAGGCTTGTCGTCGCGCGGAAATGTACCTTCGTAGGGCTACGGAGGCTTGTCGTCGCGCGGAAATATACCTTCGTAGGGCTACGGAGGTCTGTCGTCGCGCGGAAATATACCTCCGTAGGGCTACGGGAGGTCTTTGTTTTACGCGGCTTAGGCAGCCGCAAGTAAAGGTGAGGCAGCTACGCAGCCGATCCTAACGCGAGTACGCGCGAATACAGTAGCCTTAGGCTACTGCCTACAAAGATTGGGCTGCCACGCAGCCCCGTCTTGGCAAGAGTAATTCCGGACGAATCGGGAGGCTTGTCGTCGCGCGGAAACATACCTCCGTAGGGCTACGGAGGTCTGTCGTCGCGCGGAAATATACCTCCGTAGGGCTACGGAGGCTTGTCGTCGCGCGGAAATATACTTTCGTAGGCCTACGGGGGCTTGTCGTCGCGCGTCGACAAGCCCCGGACGCGGGGGTACGACTACGCGCTAATTATCGCGGGCTATTCGTTGGCGTCCAAGAGGTGGAGGGCCATGTCCATGTAGCGGTAAAGGTCGAGGGGGACTTCGCGGTTGTATTGCTTCTCGCGGGCCTTGCCGAGGCGGACGATGATGGCGTCGCGCGAGGGGACGGCGATGACGTACTGGCCCAACATGCCGCGGAAGTAGGGGTTGGTCATGCCGCGGTAGTGCATGATCCATGTCTGGAAGCCGTAGTAGTCCAGGGAGTCGCGGCCAAATTCGTCTTGCAGGCAGGAGGCGGGGCGGAGGGCCTCGTCCATGTATGAAAGGGGGACGATTTGTCGTCCTCCATGACTGCCGCGGTGCAGGAGCAGGCTACCCAGGCGGGCCATGTCGCGGGCGGTGGAGTGGAAGCAGCAGAAGGCTTTTTCGTCGCCGTCGGGCTTGTCCAGCAGCCAGTAGGCGTCGCGGCAGGCGCCGAGGGGTTGCCATAGTTTCTCGGTGGCGTAGGCGCTGGTGGTTTGTCCGACGGCTTGTTCCACGATGAAGGAGAGGAGTTGGGTGTCGCCGCTTTTGTACGAGAAGCGTACGCCGGGGGGTTCCGCGGATTGCAGTTCCTCGACGAGGTCGCGGAGGTCCCGGCCGTAGTACCCGCGGGTGGTGCGGGAGAAGAGGGAGGAGTAGGATTCGTCCCAGTCGAGTCCGCTGCTCATGGTGAGGAGGTGGCGGATGGTGACGCGCGAGCGGTCGCCCTCGCGGAAGGGGGGTAGGTAGTGGCTGACGGGGTCGTCGAGGCTGTTGATTTTTCCCTCTCCGAGGGCGATGCCGACGAGCAGGCTGACGATGCTTTTGGTGGCGGAGAAGATGTTGGAGGTCATGTTCGGGTCCCAGCCGTCGCGGTATTCTTCGCGGAGGATGCTGTCGCGGTGGATGACGAGGAAGGCGGTGGTTCCGAGGCGGTCGAGGTAT
Organism: Odoribacteraceae bacterium; assembly: GCA_031257615.1. Taxonomy (GTDB): domain Bacteria; phylum Bacteroidota; class Bacteroidia; order Bacteroidales; family Marinifilaceae; genus JAIRKS01. The sequence goes on along the minus strand of JAIROI010000042.1, from coordinate 4,287 downwards.
GCCTGGTCTTCGGGTGGGAGTTCGAGCGCGTTGTAGGCGCGCGCCGTTGGCCATTCGGTGCATTCGGCGCGGCGCAGGGTGTCGCGGGGGAATAGTTCGAGGTCGTCGACGCGGGGGTAGCCGCGCAGGATGGCCTGTCGGGCGTGGTAGGGGAGGCAGCAGTAGGCGGCGGCGATCAGGAGGGGGATGGCGGCGATGATGTAGCGCGTTTTTTTCATTGGGGGTCTGGGAAAGCGATGATGGATGTTTGTTTTCTCCCGTCCATCCATACGGTGAGTGGCGCGCGGAATCGGACGAGTCGCGTGTGCGGGAGTTCTCGGACGACGGGTTGGGCGTCGAGGACGTCGAGGCGGATGAAGGAGGCGTCGGAGTGGTAGGGGATGGCGAAGTAGCCGACGCGGAGGGAGGTGACGTTATGGAAGAAGTGGGAGCCGAGGGAGGCGTCCAGGGGGAAGTCGGGGAGTCCTTGTTCGACGATGACGCGGGCGTTGGCGATGTCGGACCATTGTACGGGTATTCCGGTGAGGGGGTCGCGGGTGCCCCATCGTCCGGGTCCGACGAGGAGGTACCTGGCGTCCTCGGCGACGAGCTGGTCGTTGAGTTGTTTGATTTCGGCGGCGATCTCGGCGGTTTTGAGGCGGTCGAATCGTCCGGGGATGACGTAGATGACGTCGCGGATGTAGTCGATCTTGCCGTTTCCCATTCCCTTGTCGGCGCGTAGGAGGAGTCGTTCGGGGGGTACGTCGAGGTTGGAGAGGTCGATGTTGTACTCTTGTTTGATGAGTGGTTTGATCTGGAGGAGGTAGAAGCGGGGGACGTCGCGTTCGATGTTGAGGGCGAATTCGATTTCGACGGGCGATCCCATTGCTTGGGAGAAGATGTCGAGGAGTATTTGTAGCGCGCGGGCGAGGGGTATCTGGTCGTAGAGGAGCATTTTGGAGAAGTTGATGACGCGCGGTCCCCGGACGTTGAAGTCGTAGACGAACCGGTCGTTCATGAAGTCGTAGACGGCGGCGCTGTACTCGAGGGCGCCGTCATCCTCGGCGGTTTTGAGGTCGTAGGATTTGATGGCGGCGTGTTCACCTTCGGAGTAGAGGTCGCGTTTGCGGGTGGTGAGGTCGATGGCGTAGAAGGATCGTTGTGAATCGCGGATCATGTCTTGCGCGGAGCCGAGGTGTAGCTTCGGGTAGGCCGGGGAGAAGCGGTGGGCTTTTTCTCCCCCGACGACGTGGGTTCCGAGTCCGATGGCGAGCACGGCGAAGCCGTCTTCGGGGCGTATGTGTGAGAAGGGGTAGAAGTTGTAGGATTGGGCGACGCCGCTGACGTCGGGGTAGTACTTTCCGTTGCGTTCGTTTCCGACGACTTCCTGTATGATGACGCCCATTTTTTCTTCCTCGATGAGGCTGTCGATGGCCTTGAAGTAGGCCCTGGAGTTGTCGGTGAAGGTGGATGCGTAGACGAGTTTGATGGCGTCCTCGAGTTCGCCGAGCCTGATCTCGAAGTCGGGGTGGTTGTTGGGGATGAGGTAGGTGGCGTACACCCCGGCGAAGGGTTGGTTGAGGGAATCCTCGAAGAGTCCGGAGGATCGCACGGCGAGTGGTCGGGTCATGGCTCGCGCGTACTGCCTGAGTTTCTTCCTGAGCTTTGGGGCGAGGTGTGCCTGTCGGAAGGCTTCGACGAGCCGGTCTTGTTTTTCCTCGTAGACGATCTTGACGAGGTTGTTTTCTTCGAGGAAGTTGTCGAACTCCTCGACTCCGATGATGGCGGTTTTTGGGACGACGACGAGCGGCGCTGGGATGATCTTCTTGAGGTTGGCGTTTTCGAGGAAGTTGGAGATGAAGGCGAGTCCGCGTCCTTTCCCGCCGAGGGATCCGCGTCCGAGTCGTATGATGTACCGGTTGGAGTCGAGGAGTTCGGGGTCGAAGTTGATGATCCTGCCGAATAGTTTTTTGAGTCTCGATCGTTCGAACGTGTACTTGATGAACTCGCGCAGCTTTTCGGGGTTTTCGAAGGACTCGAAGCTGTACCTGCGCAGGCGTTTGGCGATGAAGATTTCGGCCCTTGCCATGAACCATGCCGAGATGCCGTTTCGCTTGGAGTGGTACTCGATGGAGTCGTCCGGGATGGCGAGCAGTTTTTGTTGGAACTCGGCGATGTTCGAGGCCTTGTCGATGGGTTCGCCGAAGCGGTTGCGGAAGATGAAGTCGCCGAAGCCGAGCCGCGTTTTGATAAACTCCTTGATGTCGAGGGAGAGGGTGGGGGAGTTTTTGTTGATGAAGTCGGCGCCGAGTTTGGCGGCCTCGCCGGCGTTTGCCTGTTCTTTGCTTTGGAGGAGGCAGGGGACGCGGTGGTCGATCGCCTGCACGTAGCGGATCAAGCGCACGCCGGCGTCCTCGGTCTCGACGCCGCCGAGGGAGTAGCGGACGTCGGAGATGACGCCGAGGAGGTTGTAGGAGTAGTTGTCGATGATCGCGACGGCCTCCTCGAAGGTGCTGGTGAGGATCACCTTTGGGCGGACGCGCATCTTGAGGATCACGCCCAGTTCGTCGGCGCCGGCCTCGCTCCTGATGATGTCCTGGGTCTGGGTCATGATCTCGGAGTAGAGGAGGGGGAGGTAGCGGGAGTAGTAGCGGACGGAGTTCTCGACGACCAGCAGCACGCGCACGTCGCCGAGGCGCGTGTCGGCCTCCAGGTTCACTTTATCCTCGAGGTATTTGATCATGGCGACGAAGATTTTCGTCGAGCCGTTCCACACGAAGAAGCGCTCGATGGAGTCCCGGAATTGCTCCTCGATCTGGTGGAAGTAGGCGAGGTCGGCGTTGTTGTTGACCAGCATGAGCTGGTGTATGGCGGGGTAGGCCTGCTTGATGTTTTTGCTGACGACGATGGGGGTCTTCTTGTCGAGTCCGGCCATGATGATGATCAGGTCGAAGCGCTTTTTCCCCAGCGCGGCCAGCGCCGCCTCCTCGTTGGCCACCGAGGTGAAGCGGGGCGCGGTGAAGAGGTTCAGCTGGAGGTACTCCCCGGAGATCTTGTCGGAGAATTGCCCCTCGCGTTCGATCGTGTAGGCGTCGTAATAGTTGGCGACGAGCAGTATCTCCGTTATCTTGAAGGGCATCAGCCCCTGGAAGATGTCGCGGTCCTTCTTCTTGTGCTTGTACAGCTTGTTCAGATCTATCCTTTCCATGCGTTATCGTTAAAGGGTGTCCGCGAATGTACGCTTTATTACGACGCGACGGGGAAGGCACGCGGATTTCGTATATTCGCGCCGAGTAATACCGACGAACATGAAATACGAAGAGATTATGGCGCAGGTCAAGGCGGGCAATTTCGCCCCCGTCTATTTCCTTTCGGGCGAGGAACCGTTCTTTATCGACCGGATCGCCGGGGAGATCGAGGCGCGCGCCCTGCCGGAGGAGGAGCGGGTGATGAACCAGGTCGTCCTCTACGGCAACGAGACCAGCATGGCGCGGGTCGTCGACGTCGCCCGCCGTTTCCCGATGATGGCCGCGCGACAAGTCGTGATCGTCAGGGAAGCCCAGGGCATCGCCGACAAGGAGTACGAGAAACTGCTCCCCTACCTGGCGCGCGTCCAGCCAACCACCCTCCTGGCCTTCCTCTACAAGGGAAAGAAACCCGACAAGCGACGGGAAGCCTTCAAGAAGCTGGCCAACCACCCCTCCTGCGTCTATTTCGACTCCGCGAAGTTGTACGATAACGAGGTGCCGGCGTGGATCGAACGCTATTGCAAGGAACGCCGCCGCCCCATCGCCCCCCGCGCCGCCCGGCTGCTGGCCGATAGCCTCGGAACGGAGCTATCGAGAATCGCCAACGCGCTGGACAAACTCATGCTCCTCGCGCCCGGGGGGGAAGAGATCAAGGAACAGATGGTCGTCGAACACGTCGGCATAAGTAAGGAGTATAACGCCTTCGAACTGGTGGCCGCCATCTCCCGGCTGGACCACCTGAAGGCAAACCGCGTCGTCAATTATTTCGAGGCTAACCCCGGCGGAAAGAATAGCGACCTCCCCAGAATCACCGCCGCGATCTTCTACTATTTCTGCAACCTGCTCACCTACCATTACCTCAGAAACTCTACCCCCAACCAGCAGGAAATCGCCCGGGCGCTCGGCGTCCCCCCCCACACTATAAAGGACTACACCGACGGCGCCGCGCGTTACGGGGCAGGCAAGTGCGCCCGCGTCATCGCCCTCCTGAGGGAGCACGACGTCAGGTCCAAGGGAGGAGCAGGCATCGCCATCCCACCCGGAGAACTGCTCCGGGAAC
>JAIROI010000034.1 GCA_031257615.1 Odoribacteraceae bacterium | reverse complement strand
GCCGACTTCACGACCCTGATGCACGACCGTTACGACCAGACCATCCAACGTCCTGAAATTTCCATGAAGGACGCCCGCGCCGCCGCTACCGTGAAGTTCAGCGAGATCGTCGATCGCGTCGAGGGCATCATCATTGTCAATGGCGTCGACTTCACCCCCGAACTCGCCAATTTCGTGAAGGAGTTTAACGCGGTCACCACCCGCTACAAGAACATCCTCAAGCAAGAGCAGGGCCGCCGCAAGGCCGCCGCCTCATCCGATGAAACCGAAGAAATCGAAGATGACAACAACGATATTGTAGAGGCCCAGTAACAGTAGATGGTTGTGGGTTGAGTTTAGTGTGTAGAGTGTAGTGTGTAGATAGAAAAACGGCCCGCTCCTACCGTCCTACCCGAAAGGAGCATTTCGTGTTGCGCGCATCAATTGCGCAAGTGTTTTCTGTCGGGGGGCCGCCTTGCGGCAGCCCCCCGTTTTTTTATCGGATTCTTTTCCACGCGGCAGCCTTAGGCAGCCGCGAATAAGGGTAGGCAGCTACGCAGCCAAGAATATTTGGACATCGTTTTATACAGTAGCCTTAGGCTACTGCCTACAAAGGTTGGGCAGCTACGCAGCCCTTCAGTGGATTCTTTTCTATGCGGCAGCCTGAGGTGGCCGCGGGGAAAGGTTAGGCCGCTTCGCGGCCTTTTTATTATTGTACCTCCTAACCGGCACCCGATGGGTGCCGGCTATGAAGATTAGGCAGCTACGCAGCCCTTCAAAGGAATCTTTTTTCTACGCGGCAGCCTTAGGCAGCCGCGAACAAAGGGTAGGCAGCTACGCAGCCAATCCTAACGCGGGCGCTACGCTATACAGTAGCCTTAGGCTACTGCCTACAAAGGTTGGGCAGCTACGCAGCCCTTCAGTGGATTCTTTTTTGTACAGCACCCTTAGGGTGCTGCCTACAAAAATTGGGCTGCTATGCAGCCCCGGCTTGGCAAGGAGAAGTCCGGGGCGGAAGCTACGCAGCCCTTCAGCGGATTCTTTTCTACGCGGCAGCCTGAGGCGGGGGGAGCGCGCGGTTTTTGCCGGGAACGGTGAAAAGTCGTATCTTTGCCCCGCGTTTTTCCCCCGGAGCGGGGAGGGCGCGCGTCACCAAGTAATGTTTAAACGTATGAATGAACTGAAGATTGTTGTTCTGGCCAAGCAAGTTCCCGACACCAGGAACGTTGGGAAAGATGCCATGAAGGCGGACGGCACCGTGAACAGGGCTGCCCTTCCCGCCATTTTTAACCCGGAGGATTTGAATGCCCTGGAGCAGGCGTTGCGCTTGAAAGCGTCGCGGCCGGGGAGCACGGTGCACGTGTTGACGATGGGTCCGGGGCGCGCCGCGGAGATCATCCGGGAGGCGATGTACCGCGGGGCCGATGGCGGTTACCTGCTGTCGGACCGGGCCTTCGCGGGGTCGGACACGCTGGCGACCTCTTACGCGCTGTCGAGGGCGCTGGCGAATATCTCGAGTGACCTGATTATTTGCGGTAGGCAGGCGATCGACGGGGACACGGCGCAGGTGGGGCCGCAGGTGGCCGAGAAGCTGGGCTGGCCCCAGGTGACTTACGCCGAGGAGATACGGGTCGCGGGCGAGGGGGTGTTGCGCGTGAGGAGACGGCTGGAGAGGGGCGCGGAGGAGGTGGAATGCCCGCTGCCGGCCGTGGTGACGGTCAACGGGTCGGCTGCTGCTTGTCGTCCGAGGAACGCGCGGCTGGTGATGAAGTACAAGCACGCGCGGGCCGCGCAGGAGGCTCAGGACGCGTCGGAGGATTATTTCGCGATGGTCAACGAGCGTCCTTACCTGAAGCTGACCGAGTGGAACGTGAACGATATCCGCTGCGAGGCGAGCGAGCTGGGATTGAGCGGTTCGCCGACGAAGGTGAAGGCCATCGAGAACGTGGTGTTCCAGGCCAAGGAGTCCCGGCGACTATCGGGCACGGACGTCGAGTTGGACGCGCTGATGAAAGAGTTGATCGCGAATCACACGATCGGTTGACCCCGAACTTTAAACAAGAAGGATATGAATAATGTATTTGTATATTGCGAGATAGAAGACGGGGTCGCGTCCGACGTGAGCCTCGAGTTGCTGACTAAAGGACGGGCGCTGGCCACTTCCCTTGGGGTGAAATTGGAGGCCGTGGCCCTTGGTAATAACCTGGATGGGATCGAGAAACAGATTTTTCCCCATGGCGCGGACGTCGTCTGGGTGGGGGACGACGCGCGGCTGGATCCTTACACGACGCTCCCGCACGCGAAGGTGCTCGCGGGCCTTTTCAAGGAGGAGCGACCGCAGGTGGCCCTGATGGGCGCCACGAGCGTGGGTCGCGACCTGGGGCCGCGCGTCTCTTCGGCCCTGCACAGCGGGTTGACTGCCGATTGCACCAGCCTCGAGATCGGCGATTACGTCGACGCCAAGAGTAAGCGGGAGTACAAGAACCTGCTGTATCAAATCAGGCCCGCGTTCGGGGGTAACATCGTGGCCACGATCGTGAATCCCGATTGCCGGCCGCAGATGGCGACCGTGCGGGAGGGCGTGATGAGGAAGGAGATCGCGGACCCGGCGTACGCGGGGGAAGTGAAGCGCCTGCGGGTGGATGACTACCTGGAGGACGCGGATTTGGTGGTGAAAGTGATCAGTCGCCACGTGGAGAAGTCAAAAATTAACCTCAAGGGGGCTTCGATCGTCGTCGCCGGCGGGTATGGCGTGGGGTCGCGGGAGAACTTCAATCTCCTGCACGAGTTGGCCGATCTCCTTGGCGGCGAGGTCGGGGCCTCCCGGGCAGCCGTCGACGCCGGGTTCGCCGAACACGAACGGCAGGTGGGGCAAACCGGCACCACCGTGCGCCCGAAGCTCTATATTGCCTGCGGTATCTCCGGGCAAATCCAACACACGGCAGGCATGGAAGAATCCGCTATCGTGATCGCGATCAATACCGATCCGGCCGCGCCAATTAACAAGTTCGCCGATTACGCGATTACCGGCGACCTGAACGCGATCATCCCGAAAATGATCCAGTACTACAAGAAAAACAGTAAATAAAGGACAATTATGGCAAACTTCTATACCGATAACGAAGCGATCCGCTTCCACCTGGGACACCCGCTGATGAAGAAAATCGTCGCCCTGAAGGAACGCGACTTTCGCGACGCCGGGAAACACGATATCGCCCCGAGGGATTTCGAGGACGCGATGGATAACTACGACAAGATACTGGAGATCATCGGGGAGATCTGCGGCGACGTCCTCGCGGAAAACGCCGAGGAGGTGGACGCTACCGGCCCCCGGGTGGTCGACGGACGCGTGGAGTACGCGCCGGGGACGAGGCAAAATCACGAGGTGCTGACGCAGGCCGGACTCTATAACATGTCGCTGCCGAGGGAGTTCGACGGCCTTAACTTTCCGATCGTCCCGTATGTCATGGCCGCCGAGCTGGTCTCCCGCGCCGACGCCGGCTTCGGGAATATCTGGGGACTGCAGGACTGCGCCGAGACGATCCACGAGTTCGCCAATGACGACCAGAAGCGACGGTACCTGCCAAGAGGCGCGAAGGGCGAAACGTACGCGATGGACCTCACGGAGCCGGACGCGGGGTCGGACCTGCAAGCGGTGCAGCTCAAGGCTTCCCTCAAGGAGGGGCGGTGGGTGCTGAACGGCGTCAAACGGTTTATCACCAACGGCGACGCGCATGTCGCCCTCGTCCTCGCTCGCTCCGAGGAAGGTACGCAGGACGGACGAGGCCTCTCGATGTTTATCTATGACCGCGCCAACGGCGGCATGACCGTCCGGCGAATCGAAAATAAGTTAGGGATCAAGGGATCGCCCACCTGCGAACTGGTGTTCAAGGACGCCCCCGCGGAACTGTGCGGCGAACGCAAACTGGGACTCATCAAGTACGTCATGTCGCTCATGAACGGCGCCCGGCTCGGCGTTGGCGCGCAAGCAGTAGGCATCGCCGAGGCCGCCTATCGCGAGGGGCTGAAGTACGCTCGCGAACGCTCGCAATTCGGCAAGGCAATCATCGAGTTCCCGGCCGTCTACGAGATGCTCTCGAACATGGAAGCCAAGTTGCACGGCGTCCGGTCGCTCCTCTACGAGACCAGCCGCTTCGTGGATATCTACAAGGCATATACCCACATCGCCGCCGAACGCCCGCTGGATAAAGAAGAAAAAGAGGAACAACGCCGCTACCAGAAACTGGCCGACGTCTACACCCCCCTCCAGAAGCTCTTCGCCAGCGAGTATGCCAATGAAATCACCTACGACGCCCTCCAGATACACGGCGGGTCGGGCTACATGAAGGATTACCCCATCCAACGCCTCGCCCGCGACGCCCGCATCACCAATATCTACGAGGGCACCTCGCAACTGCAAGTGGTGGCCGCCATCCGGGGCGTGACCACCGGCCAGTACCTCAAGCAAATCAGGGAAGTCTACGAGACCGCCCCCGCGCGCCCCGAACAGGAATACCTGCGCGACACCCTCAAGGAAATGACCGCCGCCTACGAGCGCGCCGTCTCCCTGGCGACCGCCCCCGGCGACCCCGAACTTGTCGATTTCCACGCCCGTCGCCTGGTCGAGATGGCCGGCTACGCGATCATCGGCTACCTCCTCCTCCAGGACGCGCAACGCCATGAAGGGTATTCCCGGAGCGCTGCCATCTTCGTGCAACACGCCCACTCGCGCGCGACCGCCCACGCCGCCTTTATCACTCACTTCCAACCCAAGGATCTGGGCGCGTACAAGAAGGCCTGATCCCGCGCCCCCGCGCCTCTCACCCGCGCCGGCCGTAATCATCCGTTTACGACCGGCGTTGTTTTTTTGTACAGCCGCGGCGCCCGAGCACTACATCAACGCTCCCCGTTGCCGCTCGTCAATTTCTTTTCTACCTTTGTCCGGCAACCTTTAAAATTAGATAGTATGGCTCAAGAAGATGTTTTCAAAAAACTCGTGGCGCATTGCAAAGAGTATGGATACGTGTTCCCCTCGTCCGAGATATACGACGGGCTGGGAGCGGTGTACGACTACGGCCAAAATGGCGTGGAACTGAAAAACAATATCAAAAAATACTGGTGGGATTCCATGATCCTGCTCCGGGAGAATGTCGTGGGACTCGATTCCGCGATCTTCATGCACCCCACCGTCTGGAAAGCATCCGGGCACGTGGACGCGTTCAACGACCCGCTGATCGATAACAAGGACTCCAAGAAAAGGTATCGCGCCGACGCGCTGATCGAGGAACTCGCCGCCAAGTACGAGGAAAAGGCCGAGAAGGAAGTAGAAAAGGCGCGACAACGCTTCGGCGAGCGCTTCGACGAGGCCCTCTTCCGCCAAACAAACCCGCAGGTGACGGCGAATATCGAGAAAAGGAACGCGCTCGTCGCGAGGCTCTCGGCGGCGCTGAACGCGAACGACCTCGCGGAGTTGCGGCAGATCATCATCGATAACAAGATCGCCTGTCCCCTCTGCGGCACCTGCAACTGGACCGAGGTGCGGCAGTTCAATCTCATGTTCGCCACCGAAATGGGCTCCACGGCCGAGGGGGCCACCAAGGTCTACCTGAGGCCGGAGACCGCCCAGGGCATCTTCGTGAACTTCCTCAACGTGCAGAAAAGCGGGAGAATGAAAGTGCCCTTCGGCATCGCCCAGATCGGGAAAGCGTTCAGGAACGAGATCATCGCGAGGCAATTTATCTTCCGCGTCCGCGAGTTCGAGCAGATGGAAATGCAATATTTCGTGCGACCAGGACAGGGCCTCGACGCCTTCCGACAATGGAAAGAGGCGCGCATGAAGTGGCATCGCGCCCTCGGCTTCAACCCCGCCGACTACCGCTTCCACGACCACGAGAAACTGGCCCACTACGCCAACGCCGCCACCGACATCGAGTACCGCTTCCCATTCGGATTCAAGGAAGTCGAGGGCATTCACTCGCGCACCGACTTCGACCTGAGCCGCCACCAGGAGTTCTCCGGAAAGAAAATGCAGTACTTCGACCCCGAACTGAACGAATCCTACGTGCCGCACGTCGTCGAAACCTCCATCGGCGTCGACCGCGTGTTCCTGCAAGTCATCGCCGCCGCCTACCGCGAAGAAGCCACCGACGCGGCCACCCGCGTGCTACTCGCCCTGCCGCCGGCCCTCGCGCCGGTCAAGCTGGCCGTCATGCCGCTCGTGAAAAAGGACGGGCTGCCGGAAAAAGCCCTCGAGATCATCCGACAACTCCGCTTCGACCACCGCTGCCAGTACGACGAAAAAGACTCCATCGGAAAACGATACCGGCGACAAGACGCCATCGGCACACCCTTCTGCATCACCGTCGACCACGACTCCCTCGAGGATAACACGGTCACCATCCGCTACCGCGACACCATGCAACAGGAACGCGTCGCCATCGATCAACTCCCGGCAATCATCGACGAGAAAACATCCCTCAAAACCCTCCTCCGGGCGCTCGACTAATCCCCGATGTACACACCCAGGTGCGGCGGCTGGTTATACGCCACGTTCTGCGTCGCCACCCCCAGCCGGTACGCGTGATCATGCATCAGCGTCGTCAGCCGCCGCCCCGTCGGGATCGTCGACGTGAAAATCAGCAGCCGACCCGGGTCATTCCCGTCATAAAACACCAGCTCCTCCCGCCAGTCGCCCAACAAATCCGCGCTCAGGCAAGGATTCTGCTTACTCCCGTTGATCGCCCGCGCCCCGAAAACGCCAAAGTCGGCAATCACCGCCGCCCGCGTCCCGTCCCACTTGTAGACCCGCGTCCCGTCCAGCAACTCGTCCAGCGCGTCGCCGTCCCAGTACACCCGGAAATTCGCCGGCGGACGAAGCGTCGAAATCACCTCCCCGCGGATCGAATACACGCTATCACTCGCTGAACTCCAGAACTCGAACCCCCTGTGCCGACCGTCCACGTCAGCGGCCATCCCCCGACCCACGTCCACCGTCGTCGCCCGACCGAACAACAACTCCCCCGTCCCCGCGTCCCGCAACTCCACGCCGGCGGGACACGGGCGACTCTCGTGCACGCAGAAAAACTCCAGACCGGGACGATCCGGGTCCATGTCCGACAAATGATGCGCGTCCCCGTGACCCAGCCCCGTCGAGTACAACAACCGCCCGTCATCGTCAATGCAAGCCCCCCCGTACACGATCTCGTCGCGCCCGTCCCCGTCCACGTCCCCCACCGCGACGCCATGATTCCCTTGCCCGTACGCCGTACCCCTCGCGTCGCCGCCCGTCCCCGAGTCATACACCCACCGCTTCACCAGCTGCCGGCCATCAAAATCATACGCCACCAGCACCGCCCGCGTGTAATACCCCCGACACATCACCACCGACGGCCGACGGCCGTCCAGGTAAGCCACGCACGCCAGAAAACGATCCACCCGGTTCCCCCGGTCGTCCCCCCACGTCTCCCGCGTCGTCGTCCCCCTCGGCGGCTCGTACGCCACCGTCGTCACCTCCGCCCCCGTCCTCCCGTCGAACACCGTCAGGTACTCGGGCCCCTCCAGCACGAACCCCGCCTCGTTCCGGTACGCGGCCCCCGGATCGTCCCCCTCCATCGCGACGCGCTTCCCCCTCCCGTCCCTCGTCCCCGGCGCCGTCTTGCATACCACCTCCGCGCGCCCGTCGCCGTCCAGGTCAAACACCATGAACTGCGTGTAATGCGCCCCCGCCCGCACGTTCGCGCCCAGCTCCACCCGCCACAACCGCTCCCCGTCCAGCCTGTACGCGTCCAGCACCACCGGATCCGTCACCCCCGCCTGCGAATTATCCCTCGCCCGCGCGTTCCACTTCACCACGATCTCGTACGCCCCGTCGCCGTCCAAATCCCCGGCGCTACAATCATTCGGCAAATAACCCGGCGCGCTCGTCGGCCGGTCGAGCGCCAGCGACAGGTACCCCTCCCACACCCTCGCCCCCTTCGACCTCCGCCCCTTCTTCCCCCCCGTCGCGCTACTCACCGAATAAACGCTCCCCGCCGTCCCGTCCCGGTCCACCATACAAGTCGCCCCCTCGAGCGGCCTCTTGTTCACCCGTCGCCCGTCGCGATAAACATCAAACGCCACCCCCGGCGCGTCATCACCCAACAACCGCCAGCTCACGAACGCGCCGCTATCCACCTTCACCGCCACCACCCCCCTGTCCAGCCGTTCCATCACGTGCAATTGCCCCGCCGCCGGCAGCCCCGCCGCCAGCCAACACATCATGTAAATTACCTTCTTCATAATCTCGATTTTAAAACCGCGCCAAGATACAAAAAAACCCGCGTCTTCTTTCCCCGTCTCCAACCCGATCAACACCGGCGCGAAAAAAAACGACGCGCGATCCCGCGCGCGGGAAACCGTCTCCATCTTTTAATCCACACTTTCCCGCGTGCAGGAAAATCCCCGTAAAAATAAATCCACGATTTCCCGCGTGCGGGAAAGTCCCCGTAAAAATAAATCCACACTTTCCCGCGTGCAGGACATACAGAATAAAAATAAATCCACCCCGTCCCGCGTGCAGGACTTTCAGTTTGCGAAAATAATCCCCCTGTCCCGCGTGCAGGACTTTCGGATTGCGAAAATAAAGACACTTTCCCGCGCGCAGGACTTTCTGCCTGCGAAAATGAACAAACCGTCCCGCGCGCGGGAAAACGAGAATCAAATTTCACCGGGACTTTCCCGCGCGCTGGAAAACCGAATTCCATTGCACAATACAAAGAAACTACTTACATTCGCGGGGAATAAAAATTGTCACACCACAAACAACGCGTCATGGTAAAAAGCCCAATAGTTCGCTTCAACCTTCACTCCCTCTCAAACGAAGTGTTCGCTAATTTCTTCAGGAACATCATCGCCAGTATTGACAAGTTCGGGGCCGTCGCCATCGGCGTCAAAGAGGCGAGCGACGAGCTGAAAGATGCATTCGAGAAAGTGGAGGACGCGATCAACGTGGTCCGCAAAAGCATATTCACCGACAGACTGGACGCCCAGGACAATTATCGCGACAAGATGAGCCGCGGACTCGGCACGATCGTCAGGGCGATCCGCGAAGAACCGGAAACACCCAACGCGGACGACGCCAGGGCGCTTGGCATCCTGTTTGAACACTACTGGGACATCCCCAAACGCTCTTACGACGCCGAGACCGTGGCCATCGCCGACCTTTTCCGCGAACTCGACCGCCCCGAAAACGTCGCGCGCCTCGCCCTTTTCGGCCTGACGGCCCTCGCCGAACGCTTCCGCGCGGCCAACGCCAAGTTTGGAGCGCTGATGCGCCAGCGTTACGAGCAAACCTCTGAACGCCCGAACATCAACATGAGGAAAGCGCGCGCGGGAGTCAAGAAAAAGTACGACCTCCTGCTCTATCGCCTGGAGGCGCTCGTCGCCCTCAACGGCCTCGACTCCGCGGAAGAACTCGCCGGATTCGTGCGCGAGCACAACATCATCGCCACGCGCTACAAGCATATCCTCGCGCAGGAACAAGGCCGCCGCCGGGCCGCCAGGGAAAAAAACAAGGACGACGTTCCCCGCGAGGAGTCCCCCCCGGAAATCCCGGACGACCAACAAGCGATAGAGTAAAGACGCGATGCCTCGCGTCATAACACGAAGTCCATTTAATCGAGTCGAGTGTTTTCACCGGGAGGGGCGCCGCGAGGCAGACCATAGTTCCTCCGGTTTTTTGTCCGGCGGGCGTGTTTTGTTACATTCGCGCAAATGAATCGCTCATGATGGAGACAACAGAAAAGATTTTGGAGGTGTTGAGGGAGGACAGGGGCAAGGGGATTAGA
>JAIROI010000022.1 GCA_031257615.1 Odoribacteraceae bacterium | reverse complement strand
GGTTTCGGAAGCCTTCCGAAGTGGCGCTGCAAATCGCTGCGCGGTTTCGGAAGTCATCCGATCACCCCCTGAAAAAATAGTCGAATTTGCTACAAGCATCTAACTGTCAGTGTAAAATTCCTTGTCTCTTTCCCCGATAGCAGAAATTCCTGCTGCAAATTGCAGGGTGGCGTCGGAAAAAATCAGACCACGCGTTGCATCCTGAAGTGTTGCGCGTAGTCGCGATCTATATAACTATGTTAAATTCGGGAGGTCTTTGTATGATGCGCGAAACCGCCCTGCAATTTGCATGGCGACTTTGTATGATGCGCGAAACCGCCCTGCAATTTGCATGGCGACTTTGTATGATGCGCAAAACCGCCCTGCAATTTGCATGGCGACTTTGTATGTCATACAAAACCGCGCCGCAAATTGCAGCGTTGATGTGCTTGTTGTTATTACTCCCAGAAAGTCTTGTTTCTATACTCTACACCTACTAACTACTCGCTACCGGCGGGTTTAGCTTGACTTGCGGTAGCTCCAGACGGCCCAGGCGTTCATGATCGCGGCGAAGGCGAGCAGGGCGAGTAGCTGGTCGACGAGGTCGCTGGTTCCGCAGCCGCGCAGGTAGACGCCGCGGACGACCTCAACGAAGTATCTCAGGGGATTGAAGGCGGTAATCCATTGCGCCCAGTCGGGCATGCTCTCGACAGGCGAGAAAAAGCCACTCATCAGCACGAATAGCATCAGGAAGAAAAACATGACGAACATCGCCTGCTGCATCGTCGACGAGTGGTTCGAGACGATCAGTCCGGCGCCGGAGATGCCCAGCCCGAAGAGGAGCGCGAACAAGTAGATCGTCCCGAAGCTGCCCTCGGGCGCGATGCCGTAAAAAAGGTAAGCCAGCAGGAAACAGTACGAGAGCACCAAGAAGCCGATCAGCCAGTAGGGGATCAGCTTGGAGGCGATGAAGGCGAGTTTGCTGACGGGCGTGACGTTGACCTGCTCGATCGTCCCGCTCTCTTTCTCCCCCACGATGTTAAGCGCCGGGAGAAAGCCGCAGAGCAGCATCACGAGCATGACCATGAGCGCCGGCACCATGAAGGGCTTGTACTCCAGGAGCGGGTTGAAGCGATGGAGGGTGGTCACGGTGACGGGCGAGGGCCGCGGCGAGGGGAAGTCGGCGAGGATCGCGTAGAGGTAGGCCGCGGCAAGCCCGCCTTTCGTGCCGTTGACGCCGTTCGGGGCGATAAAGACCCGCGCGGACTCTCCCCGTTCCAGTTCCTCGCCGAAGCGGGGGGGGATGTCGAGCACCGCGTCGACCGTCCCCGACGCCACTCCCTCAAGGGCCGCGAGATAGTCCGCGGGGAAGGCAACGAGGCGAAAATGCCCGGAGGCCTCCACCGCGCGGGTCAGTTGGCCGGAAAGGGAAGAGCGGTCGCGATCCACCACCGCGAGCCGGACGTCCCTCACGTCGAGGTCGGCGGCCCAGGGCAACAGCAACATCATGATCGTCGGGAAAGCGATGATTATCTTGGGGAGAAAGGAGTGGCGGAGCAGCATCTTGAACTCCTTTTCGAGCAGGAAGCGGAGCGTTTTCATGCGGTCTTGTCGTTAAATTTCTTCAGGCTGAGCAGCAGCAGTAGCGCCCCCGTTCCCGCCAGCACGAGGATCTCCCGCGTCACCAGGTGCAGCGGCGCGCCCTCGATCATGATCTTCTTGACGGCGATGATAAACCACTTGGCGGGGATCAGGTGGGAGATCCAGCGCAGCAGCAACGGCATGTTTTCCACCGGGAAGATCAGCCCGGAAAGGAGTATCGTCGGCGTCATCAGCGCCATCCCCGATACGAGCATCGCCGCCACCTGACTCCGCGCGACCGTCGACACGAAGATGCCCACCGACAGCGACACGAGGATAAACAACAGCGACACGCCCACCAGCGAGGCCAGCGATCCCGCCACCGGCACTCCCAGCGCGTATACCGCCAGCAGGAGGATCGTGGCCAGGTTGACGCACGACAGGATAAAGTAAGGAATCATCTTGGCCGCGATGATCATGAACGGCCGGGCCGGCGACACGAGGATCATCTCCATTGTCCCGCTCTCTCTCTCGCGGACGATGGAGATGGAGGTCATCATGGCGCAGATGAGCATCAGCACGAGTCCCATGACCCCCGGCACGAAAGAGTAGGCGTCCTTTATGGCGGGGTTGTGGAGCAGGCGCGTCTCCGGGCGAATGGCGGGAGCGGTGGCGGGGGCCAGTTCTTGCCCGGCGGCCGCGATGATGTTCGTCGCGTAGCCGGTGAACAGCGCGGCGAGGTTCGGGTTGGTGGCGTCGGCGATCAGTTGCACGCCGGCCGTTCCCTCCCGCGCGAGTTGCCTGTCGAACGACGGCTCGAAGACGATGGCCATCTCCACCTCCCCCCGGCGCAGCGCCCGCTCGATGTCGGCGGGGGATCGGGCGACGCGGGTGAGCTGGAAATAGTCGCTGGCCAGCAGTCGATCGACGACGCGGCGCGCGGAGGCGTTCGGGGTGGGGTCGAGGAGTGCCACGCGCACGTCGCGCACCTCGGTGGTGATGGCAAAGCCGAAGAGGACGATCTGTATGATCGGTATCCCGAGCAGGATCATGATGGTGCGCCGGTCGCGGAAGATGTGCCGGAACTCCTTTAGGGTGAAAGCGCCGAAGAGGCGCGTGTCGCGCGAGGCTTTCATGTCGGTCGCGCGAGTTTCCTGAATACCTCGTCCATGCTCCCGGCGCTGAAGCGCTCCTTGAGGTTTCGCGGGGAGTCGAGCGCGGCGATCCGGCCGTCGACCATGATCGACACCCGGTCGCAGTACTCCGCCTCGTCCATGTAGTGGGTGGTCACGAAGACGGTGACGCCCCTGTCCGCCGTCCGGTAGATCAGTTCCCAGAACTGCCTGCGCGCGACGGGGTCGACGCCCCCCGTGGGTTCGTCGAGGAAGACGATTTCCGGCTCGTGGAAGATGGCCACTGAGAATGCCAGCTTCTGCTTCCAGCCGGTGGGCAGGGAGCGGACGAGCTTGTCGCGTCCCTCCTCGAAGTGCAATTCGCGGAGCAGCGCGTCGCACTTGCGCGCGATCTCCGCGGGGCGCATCCCGTATACGCCGGCGTAGAGGCGGATGTTCTCCCACACTTTCAGCTCCTCGTAGAGCGAGAAGCGCTGGCTCATGTATCCGACGCGCCGCTTCACGCGCTCCGGGTGCGCGGCGACGTCGTGTCCGGCGACGATGACCTTCCCCGACGTGGGTTTGCTCAGGCCGCAGAGTACGCGCATGGCCGTCGTTTTCCCCGCGCCGTTGGCCCCGAGGAAGCCGAAGATCTCGCCCCGCCGCACCTCGAAGGAGACGCGGTCGACGGCGGTGAAGGAGCCGAAGCGCTTGGTCAATGATTCTGTCGTGATCACGTTCATGGCATGGCTGATTAAGAGTGTCCGGCGACGCGTATAAAACAGTCCTCGATACCCGGTTCGATCTCCCGGATATCTACCTCCCGGTGGCCGGCAACTTCCATGTCCGACCGGAGACGGGCGATCGAGGCGCCGGCGCGGGGCGTCGCGTGGTGCGCGTCGCCAAACGCGAAGCAACATTCCACCGCCGGGTTGGCGCGCAAATCGACAAGTAGCCTCGACATCTTGTCGCTTCGCGCCGCCCAGGTAGTCCTGCCGTGGCGCGCGACGATCTCGCGCGGGGTAGCCACGTCGAGGAAGCGCCCTTCCTGCATCAACGCCACGCGGTCGCACAACTTGGCCTCGTCCATGTAGGGCGTGGAGACCATGATGGTGATCCCGCGTTGCTTTAAGCGACAAAGTATGTCCCACAGATCCTCCCGGGAGACAGGATCGACGCCCGTCGTCGGCTCATCGAGAAGAAGCACCGACGGCTCGTGGATCAAGGTGCAACAGAGCGCCAGTTTCTGCTTCATTCCGCCCGACAAGGCCGCCGCGCGCCGCCGCCGGAAGGGGTGCAGCGGCTCGTAGATATCTTTGACGAGGGCGTAGTTTTCTTCCACCGTGGCGTGGAACACCGTGGCAAAGAGCCGCAGGTTTTCCTCCACCGTCAGGTCGGGGTACAGCGAGAAGCGCCCCGGCATGTAGCCCACCCGCGGGCGGATCCGGCGGTATTCACGCGCCGCGTCAAGCCCCTCCACGAGGGCGCGGCCGCTGTCGGCTGTCGTCAGGGTCGCCAGCAGGCGAAAAAGGGTAGTCTTGCCGGCGCCGTCCGGGCCAATCACCCCGAACAACTCGCCGCGCTCCACGGAGAGGCTCACCCCCCGCAGCGCCTCCACCGTCCCGTGGCGCTTGACCACGCGCTCTACCTCGATCGCGCCCATCACTCCTCGAATTGAATCTCCCCGTACATGCCGATCCGTATACGGCCATCGTTCGGCGTCGCCACCTTGATCGCGTACACCAGGTTGGCCCGCTCGTCGCGCGTCTGGACGCTTTTCGGCGTGAACTCGGCCCGGTCGGAGATCCACGACACCCGACCCGGGTACGCGCGGCGCCCCCCGTCTTCCTCTTCGTCTTCGATAAACACCTTCACCGCCTGACCCACCTTGACCCGCGAGAGTTGCGAGGAGAGCGCGTACCCGCGCAGGATCATCCGCTCCAGGTCGCTCACCTTGAACAGCGCCTTGCCCGCGAGCGCCACCTCGCCCTCCTCCGCGTATTTCGCCAGTACCGTGCCGCTAATCGGCGACGACACCCGGAGCCGCGACAGCTGTTCCTCCACCCGCGCGATCTCCACCTCCAGCGCCGACAGCTCGGCCGCCACGCCCCGGTTATGCTCCTCCAGCGCGATCCGGCGCGCGGCAACCTCCCGCTCCAGCACGACCAGGCGCCCCTCCAGGTCGTCCACCTGCTTGCGCCCGGCGGCGTTCGCGCGGGCCAGATTCTCGAACCGTTGTCGTTCGTTTCTTGTCGTCGCGATCTCCTGTAGCGCCGCGGCCAATTGACTGGGAATATCCACCCGCCGGCTCGCCACCGCCTCCCGCTTCCTTTTCAGCCCTTCGCGCTCCAGCGACAGCGCCATCGTGTCGATCAGCGCCACCGTCTCCCCCGCCTCCACCCGCTGGCCTTCCTCCACCGACAGCCGCAGTATCTTCCCGCTGACCTCCGGGGCAACCCGCACCTCCGTGGCCTCGAATGTCCCCGTGGCGTCGTATGCAGCGCGACGCTCGCCGCACGACGCGAGCAACGCGGCGAGGCTTAATGTAATTGTCATTGTTTTCATCGTTCCTGTTTTTTTAAATCATTACTCTCCCCTCACCTGCCTCAGCGCGTAGACGGCCAGCAGCCATTGCATCTCGTGGAGCGCGCGGGCCTGCCGGGCCTGATCCAGCCGGTTCACCTCCCGCATCCATTCCAGCACGCTCGCCGCGCCCTCCCTCGCCCGCGCCGCGGCGCTCTCCGCGACGCGCTCGTGCAGCGCCACGATCTCCTCGTCGCCCTGCATCATCTCCCGCCACCTCTCCACCTCCTTCTGCCCGCGGGCCTCCTCCATCGAGAGAGTCAGCAGGAAAGACGCGCGGCGGCTCGCCTCCATCTCCTGTTGCACGGCCACCTGCCGCCGCTCCTCGCGGAGGGTATACAGGCGGCTGACGTCCCACGAGAGACGCACGCCGCCGGAGTAGTAGGCCGAGAACTCGTTCTTCAGCATGTTCAGGCCGGGATTGCCGTAGCCCCCCTGCACGAACAGGCTCACCCGCGGTTTCCCGCTCGCCCCCAGGGTCTCGAGGCCGGTAGCGAGTTGCGCGTCGCGGGCGTCGAACAGCGACAACTCCGGCCTGCCGCCCCTCCTTTGCCCGTCGTCGGCTGCCGGTTTCGCGAGCGCGCCGATCTCCTCGCCCGTCAGCAACCCCAGCATCTCCCGGTAGGCGGAGCCGGCGGCGCGTATCTCGATCTCCTGCAACTTCACCCGCGCCTGCTCCACCCGCACGGCGTCCACCTCGTCGGCCCGCGCCAGCCCCTGCGCTTCCCTGGCGCTCACCTGCTCCAGGGCGCTTTGCAGCTCCTCCTGCAGCAGCTTGTTGTATCGCAACTGCTCGTCCGCCAGCAGCGCCCCGAAGAACAGGTGATTGACCCGCTCGCGGACGGCGTACAAGTCGACCTCCACCCGCGCCAGTTCCGCGGCGGCGGCGGCGCCGGCCATCTTCTTACGGGCAGAGATCGTCCCGCCGTCCCAGAGCGTCTGTTGCAGCTCGACGACGGCCTGGTACTGGTCGCGGCTCAACTCCTCGACGTTCGCGCCCGGTAGCGTCACCGGCAATCGCGTCACCTCCGACTGGTAGCTGGCTCTTGCACTCGCGGCGATCCGCGGCAGATAGCCCTTGTTGGCGTTCGAGAGGTCGAAGGCCCGCGCCTGCTCGATGAGCGCCTGCTGCTTCCCGAGCGGGTAGCGCGCCCTTGCCTTCTCCTGGCACTCCTCCAGCGTCACCTGGGCGCTCGCGCCCCCGCCCGTTAGCATCAACAAGATGACGATCGCCCGCTTCATGACGCCCCCCCTTTCGCGTTTGTCAACCTGGCCAGCACCTGCTCGATGATCTGCTCCTTGCGGGCCTGGAGAAACGCCGCCCGTTCCCCCTCGCCCTTCCCCGCCAGCATCAGGGAGAGCGGCAGGGAAGCAAAGGCAAAGACATTCATCGAGACAATGTTCAACACGATCTCCAGGGCCGTCACCGGCACGATGTTTCCTCGCGCGCTCTCCCTGTCGAACAGCTCCTGCAGGCGACCAACCACCCGCCCGAACACGGGCAGCAACACCTCCTGCACGGTCTCTCGCCGCTCCGGGTCGTCCACGATCTCCCGCAGGACAAAGAGCGGCAACCGCGGGTTCTCGACCAGAAAGTCGAAGTGCGCGCCAACTCCCAGCCTCATCTTCTCGATAAACGCCCCCTCTCCCCCGAACGCCTTGTCGATGGAGTCGGCCAGCAACTCCACTTTCTTCCTGAACACCTGATCAAACAGGTTTTCTTTTGTTCGGAAGTAATAATGCAGCATGGCGTGAGTCACGCCTGCTCTCCGCGCGATGGCGGTAGTTTTTGCCGCGGCGAATCCTTTCTCCATGAATTCCGCCTCGGCCGCGTCCATAATGCTTTGTTCCGTCGATATTCCCATACTAACATGTTTATTTAACAGCATTGTTAATCGCGGCAAATATATGCCCTTACTCTTTCCCCCGCAACTCTTTTATGTTTTTTTATGAAATCTCCCTAACGGGCTGCGTAGCTGCTTCATCTTTTTTGTCCGCGGTAGCCTAAGGCTGCCGCGTAAAACAACGTCCATTGAAGGGCCGTGTAGCTGTCGCCCCGGACTTCCCCCTTTCCAAGACGGGGCTGCGTAGCAGCCCAATCTTTGTAGGCAGTAGCCTTAGGCTACTGTATAAAACGATGTCCATATATTCTTGGCTGCGTAGCTGCCTACCCCTTTCGCGGCTGCCTAAGGCTGCCGCGTAGAAAAGAATCCGATTACTCCTTATTATATATAGGTGCGTTTTGGGGTGGATGTTGGTCGGAGGACTTGTTCGGAAGGTGGCAGGCGTGGGGGAGATATGTTAAAAAAGTGGGACGCAGAAAAAAGTTTGACAGAATTTGTTGTCACCTATTGTGAAATCGGAACTCTTAGACTACATTCGCCGCAGAAATCAGAATCCATTTATCACGCGAAATCAAATGATGGAAAACGCATACAACGCATATTACGCAGACTGTTCGCAAGAACGATCGGAAATCTCCTCTGCCGCAAGGCAGGGATACCAAGCGCGCCGGAATCTTTCGAAAGAAGGATCCCGGTTATTTTTTGC